>DATLGV010000343.1:0-17109 GCA_035540275.1 Acidovorax sp.
AATGGAGGCCGGCGCCACGATGGACGAGGCAGCCGCTGCGGTGGTGACGGAGCTCAAGGCCGCTCGCCGCTCCATCCCGGGCTATGGGCACCCACTGCACAAGGCCATGGACCCGCGTGTGTGCCGGCTCATTGCCGTGGCCACCGAGGCGGGCGCCGACTTGCGCTACGTGCAGATTGCCCAGGCGCTGGAGCGCGTGATCCCCGGCATTGTGGGCAAGGAGCTGCGCCTGAACGTCTCGGCCGCCATCCCTGCAGTGCTGATGGGCGTGGGCTTCCCGGTGGCCTCGCTGCGCGGCGTGCCCATCCTGGCGCGCACCGCAGGCCTCATTGCGCATCTGGCCGAAGAGGCCGAAACGCCGAGCGGCTTTGCGCTGTCCTACCAGGCCACGCGCGAACTGCAGTACGACGGCAGCGTGCCCGAAGGTTTTGGAGCCGCCGCATGATGCAGCGCCGCCAGATCCTCGCGGCCACGACCCTCGCCCTGCTGGCCAGCGGTGCCCAGGCCCAGGGCAATGGCCGCCCCATCCGGCTGGTGGTGCCGTTTGCGGCCGGCACGTCCACCGACATCGTCGGCCGGATTCTGGCCGAAGCCCTGGGCCGCCAGCTCGGGCAGACGGTGATTGTGGAGAACAAGCCCGGCGCGGGCGGCACCATCGGCAGCGAGATGGCGGCGCGTGCGGGCGCAGATACCAACACGCTGCTGCTGGGCACCGTGGGCACACACGCCATCAACCCCACGCTGTACAAAAAGCTGCCCTACCAGCCGCTGCGCGACTTCGTGCCGCTGGGTTTCGTGGGCGCCACCCCCACCCTGCTGGTGGTGCCCGCCAGCGCGCCCTGGAAGGGCGTGGCTGACCTGCGCCAGGCCAGCGGCAAATCGGTGAGCTTTGCCTCGGCGGGCAATGGCACATCTGGCCACCTGGCGGGCGAAACGCTCAACCTGCGCCTTGCCAAGGACTTCGTGCACGTGCCCTACCGCGACGGCGCCCAGGCACTCACCGAGGTGATGGCCGGCAACGTGCAGTTCATGTTCTACCACCCCGCGGCTGTGCTGCCACACATCCGCGCGGGCAAGCTGCGCGCGCTGGGTGCATCGAGCGCGAGGCGCAGCACCGCCGCACCTGACGTGCCGACGCTGGCCGAACAGGGCGTGGCGGACTTCGACCTGGTGGCCTGGTTCATGCTGTATGCACCCGCCACCCTGCCCGCTGCGCTGCGCGACCCCTTGCGCGAAGCCACGCAGGCCGTGCTGGCCCAGGCCGATGTGCGCGAGAAGCTGGTAGCGCAAGGCATCGAGCCCGCAGCGATGGGTGCCGCGGAGATGGCCACCTTTGGCACGGCAGAGATCGCCAAATGGGGCGATGCGGTGCGGCGCTCAGGCGCGCAGGTCGACTGACGCCAGGCCCCGCCATGCAGACCTGCACCACCTGCCCGCCTGTCGCCATCAGCGAGGAGGCTCTGGCCCAGCTGTTCACCCATGCCAGGACCTGCGCGCAGTTCGACCCCACGCCCATTCCCCGGGCCACGCTCGAACAGTTGTATGCGCTCGCGAGCCTGGGCCCCACCTCCATGAACTGCCAGCCTGCACGTTTTGTGTTTGTGGCCAGCGATGCGGCGCGCGAGCGGCTGCTGCCGCACGTGGCGCCAGGCAACCGCGCCAAGGTGAGCTCGGCCCCCGTCACCGTGATCGTGGCGCGTGATACCCGCTTTTACGAGTGGATGCCCACCCTGTGGCACCTGCCCGGTACGCAAGAAAGCTTTGAGCGCGACCCGGGCCTTGCACGCGCCACCGCGCAACGCAATGCCACGCTCACCGGCGCGTACCTGATCCTGGCCGCGCGCGCATTGGGGCTGGCCTGCGGGCCAATGAGCGGCTTCGACGCGCAAGGGGTGAACGGCAGCTTTTTCAGTGACGGGCGCTGGGAAGTGGATTTCCTCCTCAACCTGGGCGTCGCTGCGGCAGCTCCGGCACGCCCCCGCGGGCCCCGGCTCGATTTTTCACACGCCTGCGCCGTCGCGTGACAAGGCACAGCGCCGCCCACAAGGAGTAACGCCATCGATTGACCCAGGAAGATGCAGACCGTGGTGATGTGAATTCTGGCGAGGCCGGCCCCCACGACCGCCCCGCACGCAGTGCAAGAGACGTAGCAACGACACAGCGGGCATGAACCCGTACAAGGAGACAAGAATGCGTTTGAGAATCCGGATGACCGTGGGCCTGGCAGCCAGCCTGGCCTTGGGCCTGGGCAGCAGCCTGTTGACCGCACCCGCCCATGCGCAAGGTGCCGATTGGCCGAACAAGCCCATCAAGATCGTGGTCGGGTTCGCCCCTGGCACCCCTCCCGACATTTTTGCCCGCATGTACGGCGAGTACGCGGGCAAAAAGCTCGGCGTTCCCGTGGTGGTCGACAACAAGCCCGGCACGGCCGGCAACCTCGCCTCGGACACGGTGGCCAAATCGGCGCCGGACGGATATACGTTCCTGTACAACCTGTCCACGGCATTCACGATCAACCCCTACATCTACAGCAAGCTGCCCTTCGACCCCGACAAGGACCTGGTGCCCGTGGCCACGACCATGCGCCAGGGCCTGGTGCTCATCGCCACGAACAAATTCCCGGCCAAGACCATCAAGGACCTCGTCGCGGCCGCCAAGGCCAAGCCGGGCGTCTACTCGCACGCTTCATACGGTGCCGGAAGCCCGTCGCAGCTCATCGTGGAGTCGCTCAAGGACGAGGTGGGTATTGACATGCTGCACGTACCCTACCGTGCCAGCCCGATTGCCGACCTGGTGGGCGGCCAGGTCGACACACTCATGGAGCCCATCGCCACGGGCTATCCGATGATCAGCAGCGGCAAGGTGCAGGCGCTTGCCTACTCAGGCCCCACCCGTCACCCGGCCTTGCCCGATGTACCCACGCTGTCCGAGGTGATGCCTGGCTTTTCGATGATGTCCTGGCACGGCATCTGGGCGCCGGCCGCCACACCGCAGCCCATTCTGACCCGCTTCAATGCGCTGCTGGTGGAGGCCAGCAAGGACCCCGACCTTTCCCGCCGCATCCGGGAGCTCAACAGCGAACCGCTGGGCGTCTCGCGCACAGAAATGGCGGCAATGGTGCGCCGCGACGCGGACATCTACAGCCGCGTGGTCAAGGCGCGCAACATCAGGGTGGATTGACCCACTGCAGCCTCGCCTCCCCCATGGCCCGGTGCCGCCCCAGCGGCAACCGCACCGATGCGGCGGCGAGGCCGCTGCCACCAAGCCCTTAGCGCAGGTCTGCGCCCTACTCCACCACCGTCAGCTTGGCCACGCTCAGCGCCAGCCACTTGGTGCCGTGGCGCGGAAAGTTGACCTGCGCACGCGCGTCGTCGCCGGTGCCTTCGATGGCCAGCACCTTGCCTTCGCCAAACTTGGTGTGGAACACGTTGATGCCTGCACGCAGGCCGTGCGAGGGCGTCGCTTTCTGCACGGGCACGGGCGGGCTGGCAAAGGTCTCGGATTTCAAACCAAATTGGCCTCTAGCGCCCGACCCATAAGCGCCAGCAGCTCCTGAATTAGGAGTGAATGAGCCAAACCCCTGCTGCTTGGGCGTGATCCACCTGAGCGCCGATTCGGGCAGCTCGTCAAAGAACCGGCTTTTGATGTTGTAGCGCGTCTGGCCATGCAGCATGCGCGTCTGCGAGTGGCTCAGGTACAGGCGCTTACGCGCGCGGGTGATCGCCACGTACATCAGGCGGCGCTCTTCCTCCAGGCCGTCACGGTCGCTGGCGGAGTTCTCGTGGGGGAACAGGCCCTCTTCCATGCCGCCGATGAACACGCCGTCAAACTCCAGGCCCTTGCTGGCGTGCACGGTCATGAGCTGCACGGCGTCCTGCCCGGCCTGTGCCTGGTTGTCGCCCGCTTCGAGGGCGGCGTGGGTCAGGAAGGCCGCCAGGGGCGAGAGGGTTTCGCCAGTGTCGGCGTCCACGATGCCGGGCACAGCGGGTTTCAGAGGTTCATCCAGCACTGGCGCGTTGGGGTCCAGCCCTTGGCTCACCGGGCTTTGCACGCTTTGGGTGAGCGGCGCGCCGTGCTCATCCAGCGGCAGCGCCACCGCGTCACGGCCAAAACCCTCTTGCGTGACAAAGCTCTCGGCGGCGTTGACCAGTTCTTCCAGGTTCTCGATGCGGTCGGCGCCTTCCTTCTCGGTGCGGAAGTGCTCCACCAGCCCCGTGGACTCGAGCATCTGCTCGATGATGCCGCGCAGGTTCAGGCCCTGGGTCTGCTCGCGCAGCACATCCACCATGGCCACAAACGCGCCCAGGTTGGCGCCCGCCTTGCCGGGCACGGCACTCACCGCGTCATGCAGCGAGCAGCCCGCGGCGCGGGCCGCGTCCTGCAGCACCTCGATGCTGCGCGCACCAATTCCGCGCGGTGGAAAGTTGACCACGCGGGTGAAGCTGGTGTCGTCGTGCGGGTTCTCCAAGAGGCGCAGGTAGGCCAGCGCGTGCTTGATTTCAGCGCGCTCAAAAAACCGCAGACCGCCGTACACGCGGTAGGGCACGCTGGCATTGAACAGCGCCGATTCGATCACCCGGCTTTGCGCATTGCTGCGGTAGAGCACGGCAATCTCTTTGCGCTCAAAGCCGTCGCTGCGCACCAGCTGCTTGATCTCATCCACCATCCACTGCGCCTCGGCCAGGTCGGAGCTGGCCTCGTACACGCGCACGGGCTCGCCGGCGCCCTGCGTGGTGCGCAGGTTCTTGCCCAGGCGGCGGCTGTTGTGGCTGATGAGGTGGTTGGCCGAGTCGAGGATGTTGCTGTAGCTGCGGTAGTTCTGCTCCAGCTTGATTTGCTGCTTGACATCAAACTCGCGCACGAAGTCGGTCATGTTGCCCACGCGCGCGCCACGGAAGGCGTAGATGCTCTGGTCGTCGTCGCCCACGGCGATCACGCTGCCCCGCGCCTCGTAGCGCCCATTCACCTCGTTGCCCGCCAGTTGCTTGAGCCAGGCGTACTGCAGCTTGTTGGTGTCCTGGAACTCATCGACCAGGATGTGCTGGAACCGGCGCTGGTAGTGCTCACGGATGGGGTCGTTGTCGCGCAACAGCTCGTAAGACCGCAGCATCAGCTCGCCAAAGTCCACCACGCCTTCGCGCTGGCATTGCTCTTCGTACAGCTGGTAGATCTCGACCTTCTTGCGGCTGTCGCTGTCGTGCGTGGGCACGTCGCCAGGGCGCATGCCCTCTTCCTTGCAGCTGGCGATGAAGTACGACAGCTGCTTGGGCGGAAAGCGCTCCTCGTCCACGTTGTGCTGCTTGCACAGGCGCTTGATGGCCGAGAGCTGGTCTTGCGTGTCGAGGATCTGGAACGACTGCGGCAGCCCCGCTGCCTTGTGGTGCGCGCGCAGCAGCCGGTTGCACAGGCCGTGGAAGGTGCCGATCCACATGCCGCGCACGTTCACCGGCAGCATCGCCGACAGGCGGGCCACCATTTCCTTGGCGGCCTTGTTGGTGAAGGTGACGGCCAGGATGCCGCCAGGCGTGGCGTAGCCGTTTTGCAGCAGCCAGGCGATGCGGGTGGTGAGCACGCGGGTCTTGCCCGATCCGGCCCCTGCCAGGATGAGCGCATGCCCGGCGGGCAAGGTCACCGCAGCCAGTTGCTCGTCGTTCAGATGGGCCAGAAGGGGGGATGCGGCCGACGGCGCACCAGAGTGGGGGGGCACCAGGGCGTCTGGCGCACCCGAAAACGGGTCTTGTGGGAACATCCGGCCATTGTAGAAAGCACCCCGCCCCACGCTGCCCCGCACCATGAAAAACATTGCACTCACCCTGGCGAGCCTGTGGCTGGCACTGGCGCATGCCCCGCAGGCGCTGGCGCAGGCCAGTTGCAACAGCGACGGCGCCCCCGGGCCGGTGGCCCTCTTCGAGCGCTTCATCAGCGCCGACTGCGAGGCCTGCTGGGGCGATGCCGCCACCCCGGCACCGTCGGCCACCGCAGGCGCCTTGGTGCTGGACTGGATCGTGCCCGGCACGGCGGGCGACGACGCGCCCTTGTCGGCGGCGACCACCACCGACGCCCTGCCCCGCCTGCAAACATTGGGACGCAAGCCACCCACGTTTACCGACGTACACGTCAGTCCGGTCGATGCGGAGGCACGTGGGCGGCTGCGTGTGGCCCACGGGGTGGCGTTCAATGACTATGTGGGTGTGGGCATCCACTTCGCGCCTTCTGCGGCGAAGCCACAGCGCCAAGCGGCCGCCGCCCCCTTTGCCTTTCACCTGCTGCTGGTGGAGGCCATTCCCGCTGGCACGGACGGCACGGTGGTGTCCCGCCATGTGGTGCGCAACGCGTTCGAGGGCGCGTGGCACCCCGCCCGGCGGCCAGCGCGCACCCCTGGCAAACCGTGGGCCTGGATGGAGACCCGCTCCATGCGCATTCCCGAGGGCGCGCGGGCCGAACGGCTGCGCCTGATCGGCTGGGTGCAGGATGCCTCGGGCCACATCGTGGCGGCAGCGCAATCCGTATGCAGGTAATGAATGCAGGTCATACCGGGGCCGTTATGACGGCCATTGGGCAGGCGGGTAGAATCAATCACCGGGCCCAAGTTTCTTGACGCCCGGTTTTTTGTGCCTGCGCTCAGCAGGGTTCGGGGTGACTGTCACGTTCACTCCCGCAAAGCCGGTCTGACAGCCAAGCGCCCACCGCCGTCGAAATAGTTTGGCGGCGTCCCTTTATGGAGCTTGGAATCTCATGGAAATCTTCGACTACGACAACATCCTGCTGCTGCCCCGCAAGTGCCGCGTGGAAAGCCGCTCGGAATGCGACGCCAGCGTGGAGCTGGGCGGCCGCCGCTTCCGCCTGCCGGTGGTGCCTTCCAACATGAAGACCGTGGTGGACGAAACCATCTGCACCTGGATGGCGCAGAACGGCTATTTCTACGTCATGCACCGCTTTGACCTGGACAACGTCCAGTTCGTCAAGGATATGCGCGCCAAGGGCTGCTACGCGTCGATCTCGCTCGGCGTGAAGCAGCCCGACTACGACACGGTGGACCAGCTGGTGGCCTTGGGGCTCACGCCCGAATACATCACCATCGACATTGCCCACGGCCATGCCGACAGCGTGAAGAACATGATCGGCTACCTGAAAAAGCACCTGCCGCAGTCGTTCGTGATTGCTGGCAACGTGGCCACGCCCGAAGCCATCATCGACCTGGAAAACTGGGGCGCCGACGCCACCAAGGTGGGCGTGGGCCCGGGCAAGGTGTGCATCACCAAGCTCAAGACAGGTTTTGGCACGGGCGGCTGGCAGCTCAGCGCGCTGAAGTGGTGCGCCCGCGTGGCCACCAAGCCCATCATTGCCGACGGCGGCATCCGCAGCCACGGCGACATTGCCAAGAGCATCCGCTTTGGCGCCAGCATGGTGATGATCGGCTCGCTGTTTGCGGGCCACGAGGAATCACCCGGCAAGACGGTGGAAGTGGACGGTGCGCTGTTCAAGGAGTACTACGGCTCGGCCAGCGATTTCAACAAGGGCGAATACAAGCATGTCGAAGGCAAGCGCATCCTGGAGCCCATCAAGGGCAAGCTGGCCGAAACGCTGGTCGAGATGGAACAGGACGTGCAAAGCTCCATCAGCTACGCGGGTGGCACCAAGCTGATGGATGTGCGCAAGGTCAACTATGTGATCCTGGGCGGCGACAACGCAGGCGAGCACCTGCTGATGTAACCCAACACCCGGCCCAGATCAACGCGCGGTCAGGCCCGCAGCAGGTTCTGCGCCATGTGGTGCAGGTCATGCCCGGGCTTGGCCAGGGCATCGACGATGCTGAAGTGGTTCAACCCCGGCAAGGCCACGCTGCGGGGCACAAAATGGCTGCCCCAGGCGTCCTGCATGAGCTGGTTCTGGCGCAGGAACTCGGGGCTTTCGTCGGCCCCGACAGCGCAATACAGCGTGCCGGTGGGCGGCTCCAGCAAACGCGCAGGGCTGCATTGCAGCACCTGCTGCTCGGTCAGGTGCAATACCGACTGGTACATGGGCGTGTGCATGATGGGCTCCAGGTCGTGCACCCCGGAGATCGACAGCGCATTGCGCACCAGCCCATTGGGCAGCCCCTGGCCAATAAGCGGCCACACGCTGGTGAGCAGCAGGGCCGCCAATTGCCCGCCCGCAGAGTGCCCCGCCACGGTGATACGCCGGGGGTCCCCACCATGGGCGGCGATGCGGTGCCACACCCAGCCCAGCGCCTTTTCCATCTGCCGCGCAATGTGGGGAATGGTCACCGGCGCCTCAGGGGTGCCCGGGCACAGTGCGTAGTTCACCACCACCACACAAAACCCGGCCTGGGTGAAGGGCGGCGCGATAAACGAGTGGTCGGATTTGTCGAGCGACCGCCAATAGCCCCCGTGGATGAACACCAGCACCGGCACCGGCCCGCCGGTGGCGCGGGCGGAGGGGAACACGTCCAGGGTTTCACCCACACCCGTTCCGTACGCGACATCCAGAGCGCAGGGAATGTGGGCGCGCACCTGGGCGGAGTCCCGTGCCCAGCGCTCAAAGTAGTCCATGTGGTCGGGAACCAGGGCCCGGTTGTTGTACATGCGCTCCAGCCAGGCGGGGTCGTACAGAGGCAATGTCATGGGCGGTGGTCTCCGGGCAGTGTGGATGTGGCGCGCAGGTCAGGGCGCGGGAACGGAAGCGGTGCTGCAGAATCATCTGGCCAATCGCCGCATGCTGCAAGCTCCATGACAGACTGGAACGCCAAAAAGGCACATGATGGCAACAGAGACGCCCTTGAATTCCCTTTCGCAGAAGAACCACGCCATGACCACCCCACCGCTTCGCATCGCCGTCCTTGGTATTGGCATGATGGGATTGCCCATGGCCCGACGCCTGTGCGAAGCAGGCCACCAGGTGCACGCATGGAACCGCACCCGCGCCAAGGCCGAGCCGCTGGCGCCATGGGGTGTCACCGTGCACGATACCCCTGCCGATGCCGTCAGGGATGCCGACTTTGCCATCAGCCTGCTCGAAAACGGCCCGGTCGTGGGCCAGGTTTTGTTTGAACAGGGCACGGCCCAGGCCATGCGCCCAGGCGCTCTTTTCATCGACATGGCCTCCATCCAGCCCAGCGAGGCCCGCGACCACGCTGCCCGCCTGGGCGAACTGGGCCTGACCCATCTCGATGCGCCCGTCTCGGGCGGCACCGTCGGCGCCGAAGCCGGCACCCTGGCCATCATGGCCGGCGGCCGCCCCGAGGACTTTGCGCGCGCCCAACCCGTGTTCGCGTGCCTGGGCCGCGCTACCCATGTCGGCCCGCACGGTGCGGGTCAGCTGGCCAAGCTGGCCAACCAGATGATCGTGGGCATCACCATCGGCGCCGTGGCCGAAGCCCTGCTGTTTGCCGCCAAGGGTGGCGCCGACATGGCCAAGGTTCGCGAAGCCATCAGCGGTGGTTTTGCGGACAGCCGCATCCTGCAGCTGCACGGCCAGCGCATGGTGGAACGCGACTTTGCCCCCCGGGGCCGCATGGCCGTCCAGTTGAAGGACATGCGCAACGCATTGGCCACCGCCCGGGAAACAGGCTTCGACGCCCCCATCACCGCCCTGTTCGAGGCGCTGTATGCCGAGGGCGTGGACCACGGCCTGGGCGAACTGGACCACAGCGGCCTCTTTGTGGAACTGGCCAGCCGCAATGCCATGCAATAATTTTTTGGTGGACTTGCGAAGTGCGCAAAAATTAGTGCATAATTCGAGGCTCTGCAGCGATGCAGACAAAATTTAAAGATTTGGGTTCTTAGCTCAGTTGGTAGAGCAGCGGACTCTTAATCCGTAGGTCGAGTGTTCGAGTCACTCAGGACCCACCAAATCAAAGCCGCAAGGCACAAAAAACCTGCTACCCACCGGTAGCAGGTTTTTTTGTTTCCGGATCGTTTGCGACAGCCCGCGCGCCACAGCCTGGCCCCGCTGCCGTCGGCGCCATCCGCCCTTGGCGAAGCGTGCAGGCATTGCGATGCCGCAGCGCTCACCCGGCAGGAGGGATGTGTGCGTCCCGCATAATCGACCGGCGAACGGCGCCGGCCCGCGCAGCGTCGGCGGCCAATGTCCTTCCGTGTGCCGACGCCCACCCTCCTCCCAGCACCACCCATGCACCCGCAAGCCCACCTGCTCTGGAAAGCGCCCCGCTGGGCGCTGGCGATCCTGCTGGCCGTGCTGGGCATGCTGGGGCCTTTTTCCATCGACACCTACATCCCCGCGTTCTCGGGCATCGCTGCGGCGCTGGGAGCCACGCCGGTGGAAATGCAGCAGACGCTGTCGGCCTACCTGTTCGGCTTTGCATTCATGAGCCTGTTCCATGGCGCACTGGCAGACAGCTTCGGGCGCCGGCCCGTCATTTTGTGGGGCATTGCCGTGTTCACGCTCGCCTCCGCCGGGTGCGCACTGTCGCAAACGATCGGGCAACTGGTCTTTTTCCGTGCACTGCAAGGTTTGTCCACGGGAGCGGGCATCGTGGTCTCGCGCGCGGTGATCCGCGACATGTTCCCCCCGGCACAGGCGCAGAAGGTCATGAGCCAGGTGACCATCTACTTTGGGGTGGCCCCGGCGATTGCCCCCATCATCGGAGGCTGGCTGTTTGTCCATGCCGGTTGGCACAGCATTTTCTGGTTCCTGACCCTGGTAGGCGTTGCCCTGTGGACCGCCAACTTCCGGCTGCTGCCCGAGACCCTGCATGTGGAGCAGCGCCAGCCCTTTCATGTGCGCCATCTGGTGCGCGGCTACATGCAGCTGGGCACCAGTGCACGCTTTGTGCTGCTGGCGCTGGCCAGTGGCGTGCCGTTCAATGGCATGTTCCTGTACGTGCTGTCGGCCCCCGCGTTTCTGGGGGAGCACCTGTCGCTGGCACCGACGCAGTTCTTCTGGTTTTTTGTGCTCACCATCTCGGGGATCATGGGCGGCGCATGGCTCAGCGGACGGCTGGCAGGGCGCATTCCGCCCAAGCGCCAGATCCGCCATGGGTTTGTGATCATGTTCTCGGTGGCCGTATTGAACCTGGCCGCCAATCTGCTGTTCACACCCCACGCCTGGTGGGCCCTTGCACCGATTGCGGTCTTTTCTTTTGGCTGGGCGCTGATGGTGCCCGTGGTGACGCTGCTGGTGCTGGACCTCTACCCGGAGCGCCGGGGCATGGCCTCGTCCATGCAGGCGTTTGTCGGTTCCACGGCCAATGGGCTGGTGGCAGGACTCATTGCACCGCTGGTGATGCATTCCACCGTTTTGCTGGCACTGTCATCGCTGCTGATGCTGTGCATTGGCTTGCTGTCCTGGATCTGCCTGCACCATCGCTGGCCCGAAATTGGCCGCACGCCGGTCAATCTCTGATCAAGGTGCCGATCCAGGACCGGGCTGGCGCCGGTCCACGCTCCTTTGCTGGTAGTAGCGGTTCTTTTCCGCATACATCGCCTGGTCTGCGCGGTGGATCGCGGCCTCCACCGCATCGCCAGACTGGCAACAGGCGATGCCCATGGCCAGGCTCAGGGGCTGACCGGGGTAGAACTGGTTGTTGAGCTCGAGCATCGACAAGATGCGCTCCTGCAAGGCCACGGCCCCGCGCTCGTGGGTCCCGGGCAGCAACACCGTGAACTCATCGCCTCCAATGCGGGCCGCGCACGCCGGGGCATCCACGGCCTTGGCCAACACCTCGCCCACACGGCGCAGCATGGAGTCCCCCGCCGCATGGCCCTGCTCATCGTTCACCCCCTTGAGGCCATTGAGGTCGATGGCGATGATGGACAGCGGCCAGGGGCCCTTGCGGGTCAGGCGGTTGAGCTCCTCCGCGTAAAAGGCCCGATTGCGCAACTGCGTGAGCACGTCGTGCTTGCCCAGGTATTCCAGATAGGCCTCGGCCTTTTTGCGCGCCGTGATGTCCACCAGCGACAGCAGCACCAGACCCCAGTCGCTCATGTGGTCGGCCAGCACCGAGAACTGCATGTGGATATGCACCGCATCGCCAGACAGTGCGTAGTTGACCACTTCGCGCTGCTGGAAGGTCTTGCCCTCCCACAGGTCCAGCAACTGCTCCGCAAAGGACTCGTGCATCTCCCCGCGAAACACCCGGCCCATGTTGTTCAGCAGCATCTCCTTGCTCGCCGCACCGAACATGCGCAAGGTCTGCTGGTTCACGTCGATCACCCGGATTTCGTGCATGCAGCGTGTCACGAACTCGGGATGCACCCGGATGAAAGTCTTGAAATCGTCGATGCCCTGCGCACGCACACCATCGAGCAGCTTCTTGACCGCGCTGAAGTCCTCCACCCACAAGGACACGGGCGAGTGCTCGAACAGATCGCGCGCATACTGCTCGCTGCGGCGCAGCTCGGCGCCTGCGCGCACGGTGGCGGTCACATCCTCCAGCGACACCAGCACCCGGCTCCAGTTGCCCTCATGGCCGGGCAGGATGCGCGCGCGGATCTGCACATCCAGCCGCCGCCCGTCGAGCGCGTAATTCACCGTCTGGTTAGAGAACTCCAGTTGCCCATCCCACAGCTGCGACAGCTCGTGCGCCACCGCATCGTGCATGTCGTCGCGGAACACCTTGTCCAGGTTGGCTTCCAGCACCTCTTGGCTCTCGGCGGCAAACAGATTGAGCGTGCGCTGATTGACCTTGAGTACCTTGAGTGCAGAGCTGCAGGCCCGCAGGCGGGCCGGGTCCTGGGCCAGGAACTGGCGGATGTCGGTCACGCCTTCGGCGCGCCACTGCTCAAAAAGCTGCTTGAGCGCGCTGTAGTCTTCGAGCCAGAGCGACACTGGCGCCAACCCGAACATGTGCTCAAAGTCCGCACCCGAAGATAAAGAAGACGACACAGCAGATTCCTCCGGCGGCCATTATTGACGAGCCACCGCATGCAACCTGCGACCAACAAGGCCACGGCCATGAAAAAAGGCTGGCACCTTGCGGTACCAGCCTTGGCAGCAGGGGCGGCGCGAGCGCCACCAGCCCATCAACGATCACCGGGCTGGGCGAGCAGGACGCTTGCGAGCGTCGTGGGCCACAAAAGGCTTGCCACCACCACCAGCAGGCTTGGCAAACGCCGGCTTGCGGGGAGCGAAATCACCGCGCGGTGCGCCCGCATCGCCACGGGGAGCAAACCCGCCACGGCCCGCATCACCAAAACCAGGCTTGCGGCCATAACCTTCGCTGTCACGACGGGGAGCAAAACCACGATCGCCACCGCGGTCATCGCGGCCAGCGTAGCCGCCACCTTCACCACGGGCCGGGGCGCCACGGTGGTCCCGGCCGGCAAAGCCGCCGCCAAAGCCACCACCGAAACCGCCGCGGTCATTGCCACCGCGTGCAGGGCCACCAAAACGGCTACGCGATGGGTTGTCGCGGTTGTCGTACGAGCGGCCAGGGGCGCCACGGCCGCCAAAGTCCCCACCGCGAGGTGCCTGTGGTGCGCGTTGCGAGGGCTCCATGCCCGGAATCACGTCGGCCTTGAACTGCTGGCGGCTGTACGACTCAATGTCGTAGATCTTGCGGCGGTCGCGGAACTCGGCAAACGTGATGGCCAGGCCATCGCGGCCCGCACGGCCGGTGCGGCCGATGCGGTGGGTGTAGTCCTCGGCCTTCATGGGCAGGCCGAAGTTGAACACGTGGGTAATGGTGGGCACGTCGATGCCACGGGCTGCCACATCGGTAGCCACCAGGATCTGCACCTGGCCAGCGCGCAGCGCCATCAAACGGCGGTTGCGCAGGCCCTGGCTCAGGGCGCCATGCAGCGCCACGGCGGAGAAACCGTCCTGCTGCAAGTCATTGGCCAGACCATCGCACTCCACCTGGGTGCTGGCAAACACGATGGCCTGGTTGATCGTGGTGTCACGCAGCCAGTGGTCCAGCATCTTGCGCTTGTGCTGGGCGTTGTCAGCCCAGTACAGCACCTGCTTGATGTTGGCGTGCTTCTCTTGCGGAGAATCGATGGTGACCTTCTGCACCGACGAACCACCGTCGTGCATCACGCGCATGGCCAGCTGCTGGATGCGGGGCGCGAAGGTAGCGCTGAACATCATGGTCTGCTTGCGCTGGCTGGTCAGCTGGTTCAGCTCGGCCAGGTCGTCCGAGAAGCCCAGGTCGAGCATGCGGTCGGCTTCGTCCACCACCAGGAACTGCACCTTGTCGAGCTTGATCTGCATCGAGCGCTGCAGGTCCAGCAGGCGGCCAGGGGTGGCGACCACGAGGTTGGCGTTCTGCAGCTTGGCAATCTGCAGCTGGTAAGGCATGCCACCCACCACATTGGCCACGCGCAGGCCGCGGCAATGCTTGACCAGGTCGATTGCATCGTGCGCGACTTGCTGCGCCAGTTCACGCGTGGGGCACAGAATCAGCGCGCCAGGGGTCGCCGCCTTGAAATTGCGCGAGCTGGTGGGGTCCTTGCGCTTGGCGCGCTTGGGAGCGGGCTCGCCGCGAGCAGCGGCTTCAGCCGCGGCACGCTCAAATGCAGCACGCTCCTCGGCTTCGGCTGCCGCCTGCTGGTGGATCAGCGTGTGCAGTACGGGCAGCAGGAAAGCAGCCGTCTTGCCGGAGCCGGTCTGGCTGGAGACCATCAGGTCGATGAACTTGGTGGCATCGTTGCCACTGCCCATGGCCAGGGGGATGGCCTTGCGCTGCACGCCCGTGGGCTGGGTATAGCCCAGGTCCGCAACGGCCTGCACCAGCTGGGGAGCCAGGCCGAGTTCCACAAAGCCGTTGGGCTCTGCGGTCACAGCGGCATCTGCTTCAGCGGCCACGGCCACAGCTGCATCCAGGGGAGAAGACTGCACGGAAATGTCGGCAGCAAAGGAAGTCTCTGCAGGCGCGAATTCGCCCTGCACCAAAGAGGTGTCGGTCATGATTTTTCTCTCACGAAGACGGTCGCGGGCGCAGCCCACGGTTGGCTTCGTCAAATGGTTAAAAAACATCAACCATCAAACGAAACCTGCGCTGGCTCAGAAAAGGCCGGAGCGGGTGGGCGTTTTTCGCCAGTCCTGCACTGTCGATGGACAGCCGGCTGACAAGCCCGGTGTGTGAGGGGAGATGCACAATCTGCGAGGGATTCCTGCGCAGCCAGCGATTATCGCACGATTAAGGGTTTGCCCGCAATACCCCTCGGCGGGGCTGCCCGGTAGCGGCGTCGATCGCGCAGCCCCCCTCCCCCAGCGCGGCAGCTCAGTCGGCCTTCACGTCCACCGAGAGCAAATGCTTGCGGTAGTGGGCCAGCTCCTCAATGGATTCATGCACATCGGCCAGCGCCGTGTGCTTTTGCGCCTTCTTGAAACTGGTATAGGCCTCAGGCTTCCAGCGCTTGGCCAGCTCCTTGAGCGTGCTCACGTCCACGTTGCGGTAGTGAAAGAATTTTTCAAGCTTGGGCATGTAGCGCACCAGGAAACGCCGGTCCTGGCCAATGCTGTTGCCGCACATGGGCGCGGTGCCCTTGGGCACGTACTGGGCCAGGAAAGCGAGGATCTTCTGCTCTGCCTCCTCCTCGGTGACCGTGGACGCCTTCACCTTGTCGATCAGGCCACTGCGGCCGTGCGTGCCCTTGTTCCAGGCATCCATCTTGTTGAGCAATTCGTCCGACTGGTGAATGGCAAACACGGGGCCCTCGACGCAGGGTTCCAGGTTCGGGCCGGTCACGACCACGGCGATCTCCAGCAGGCGGTCGGTATCGGGCTCCAGGCCGGTCATTTCACAGTCCAGCCAGACCAGGTTCTGGTCGGATTTGGCCAGCGTGGGCGGGGTGGGGTTGTTGGCTTCTGACATGGCGCGCATTGTCGCCGATGGCCTAAACTCGCCGCACATGCCCACCTCTGACGACATTTCTCCCTCTTTGCTGCTCACCCTGGCCCTTGCCGCTGCGCTGCTGCTGGGCCTGGCCCTCAAGTTCTGGCTGGCGACGCGCCAGGTCCGGCACGTGGCCCGCCATCGCGCTGCGGTCCCCACCCCGTTTGCCGAACGCATCGCACTGGCCGCGCACCAGAAGGCGGCCGACTACACCATCGCCAAAGCCCGCCTGGGCATGCTGGAGATGGCCCTGGGTGCGGCCGTGCTGCTGGGCTGGACCTTGCTGGGCGGCCTGGACGCACTGAACCAGGCGCTGCTTGGCGTGCTGGGCGGCGGCATGTGGCAACAGATGGCATTGCTGGTGGCCTTTGCCGCCATCAGCGGCCTGATCGACCTGCCCCTGTCGCTGTACCAGACGTTTGTCGTGGAAGAGCGGTTTGGCTTCAACAAGATGACCTGGCGCCTGTGGCTGGCGGATGCCCTCAAGGGCCTGCTGGTGGGCGCCATCATCGGGCTGCCGATTGCCGCACTGATCCTCTGGCTGATGGGCGCTGCAGGTCCCCTGTGGTGGCTGTGGGCCTGGGGCTTCTGGATGGGTTTCAACCTGCTGCTGATGGTGATCTACCCCACCTTCATCGCACCGCTGTTCAACAAATTCCAGCCCCTCGAAGATGAATCGCTCAAAGCCCGCGTGACGGCACTCATGCAGCGCTGCGGCTTCTCGGCCAAGGGCCTGTTTGTGATGGACGGCAGCCGCCGCAGCGCCCACGCCAATGCGTATTTCACCGGCTTTGGCGCCGCCAAGCGCGTGGTGTTCTACGACACCCTGCTGCGCCAGCTGGCCCCCGGCGAGGTGGAGGCCGTGCTGGCCCACGAGCTGGGCCACTTCAAGCACCGCCACATCGTCCAACGCGTCGTGATGATGTTTGCGCTGAGCCTGGCAGGCTTTGCGCTGCTGGGATGGCTCTCCACCCAGGTGTGGTTCTACACCGGGCTGGGGGTGCGGCCCAATATCTCGCTGGACCCGGCCATGGCAGCCGCCCCCAATGATGCGCTGGCATTGCTGCTGTTCATGCTGGTCGTGCCGGTGTTCACCTTCTTCATCTCGCCGCTGTTCTCGCAGCAGTCCCGCCGCCACGAGTTCCAGGCGGATGCGTACGCCGTGGCCCAGGCCAGCGGCACCGATCTGTCGTCGGCCCTGCTCAAGCTGTACGAAGACAATGCCTCCACGCTCACGCCCGATCCGGTGTACGTGAAGTTTTACTACTCGCATCCACCCGCCACCGAACGGCTGGCGCGCATGCAAACCC
>DATLGV010000344.1:0-1714 GCA_035540275.1 Acidovorax sp.
GCGGAATCAGCGGTTCCACCCGCTGCCAGAACTCATCGGTAACGACCCACGACTCGACACGCTTGGACAAGGTCTCAATCCAACGCCGCGCTCAATGCGGCTCAGGTTGGCAGTTTACCTATTTACGGACAAGTTCTTAGAACCCCACCCCTAAGCCCCACCGGTGTTTACCCGGTGGGGCTTTTTTGCGTTGGCGAATATGATTTCCACGGAATAGCACGGTCGTTCTATTTTTACAATAACAGGAGTGATACCGATGGTTTTTCAGCGCAAGGCTTTGTGGGTTTCTCTGGCGGCAGCATCGCTGCTGGTGGCGTGCGGGGGCGGCGGTGCCGACACCTCGCCGGTGGCGCCCATCAAGACCGTCAAGGTCATGGGTGACAGCATCGCCGACAGCGGCACGTTCGGCTTCAAGTTCACGGTGCAAAGCAGTGCGTCCACAGGCCCGGCGTCCACGCCCATCTGGCCCGAGCTGGTGGCCAGCAACTACGGCAGCACGCTCTGCCCACGTTATGTATCCACCGGCAGTGCCTTCAACAACGCGGCGGGCTGCACCAACTACGCCATTGGTGGCGGTCGCATCAACAACTTCACGGCGCCTGCATCGCCTGTCTCCATCGTCAAGCAGCTGACCGACGCAGGGGCCGACGGCTTCAGCGCGGGGGACCTGCTGCTGATCGATGGCGGCGGCAATGACGCCGCTGACCTCATCGGTGCCTACCTGTCGGCCTCCAAGGACGGCGGCAAGGCCTTCGGCGCGCTGCTGTCCACCTTGCTGCCTGCCGCCACGGTGAATGCCGGCCTGGCGGGCGGTGCCGCGGGCCAGGCCCAGGTGGGTGGCGCCTACATGGTGGCGCTGGCCGACAAGTTCCACGACGCGATCGAGGCCAATGCATTGGGCAAGGGCGCGCAGCGTGTGGCGGTGCTCAACATGCCCGCCATCGACAAGACGCCGCGCCTGCAGCAGGTGCTCGGCGGCATCACGGCGTCTGCGGGGGCTGCTGCCAGCGCGCAGGTGCAGGGCCTGCTCAAGGCCTGGCTCGAAGCCTTCAACGCCCAGCTGGCACAGCGTTTTGCGGGCAACAGCAAGGTGGTGGTGGTGGACTTCTACACATCGTTCAACGACCAGGTGGCCAACCCCGCGCAGTTCGGGCTGACCAACGCCAAGAACACCGCATGCCCCATCACCGGCCAGGGTGCTGACGGCCTGCCCAGCTATACCTTCCCCACCTGCACGGCGGCCGCCCTGTCGGCGCAGACGCCGCCGGCAGGCGCCACGGGGGGCGCGGACTGGTGGAAGACCTACGCGTTCTCCGACAGCTTTCACCCCACGCCTTATGGCCACCAGCTGGTCAGCCAGCTGGTATCGCGTTCGCTGGCCCGCGCGGGCTGGCTGTAGTCGGAAGTTGAAGGGTTCATACACCATGCAAACCAACATCATCACCCCTTCCCTGGCTGGCGCTGTGGCCGCACTGGCGCTCACCCTGTCCGGCGGCGCGCAGGCCCAGACCGCTGGCAGCTGGCTGGTGCGTGCGGGCGCCACGCAAATCTCGCCCCAGGTCACCAGTGGCGACCTGTCGGCGCCCAGCTTCACGGGCACCAAGGTGGACGTGCGTGCCGACACGCAGCTGGCCGGTGGCATCACCTACATGCTCACCGACCAGTGGGCGGTGGACGTGCCCCTGGCGCTGCCTTTCAAGCACGACATCATGGG
>DATLGV010000345.1:0-6216 GCA_035540275.1 Acidovorax sp.
GTAGATCAGTGCGGACAGGATGTCGCGGCCCTGGTCGTCGGTGCCCAAGGGGTATTTGAGGGAGCCCAGCTCGCTCCACGCGGGGGGCAGGCGCGCGTCGCTCAGCTCCAGCGTGGTCAGGTCGAACGGGTTGTGGGGTGCCACCCATCCGGCAAATACCGAACAGAACAGGCAGATGAGTGCAATGGCGGCGGCCAGCATGGCCACCGGCGATGTGCGGAAGCTGTAGCCGACGTCGCTGTCGAACCAGCGGGCAAGGGTAGTTTTCATTGTGGGAAACCAGTCAACAGGCAACAACACGCGCAGCGGGTAGCCGCGGGTGTTGTTGCGGGCTTGAATCAGCCAGTGGCTTTGTTGTTGTCGTCGTATCGATCAGTCGGGAAAGGAAAAACGCGGGCTTGATGAATTACTTGCTCACGGTGATCCACTTGAAGGGCATGTAGTTGTCGGCCATCTGCACCAGCTTGACCTGCTTGCTCACGCCCCAGGCCAGTGCCTGCTGGTGCAGCGGCAGGTGGCCCACATCGGCGGTGTGCACATCGAAGGCTTCCTTGATCATGGCGTCGCGCTTGGGCTTGTCGGTCTCGACCAGGATCTTCTTGGTCAGCTCGTCCAGCTTGGGGTTGCAATACGCACCCAGATTGAACTGGCCCGCGCCGGTCTTGTCGTCCGGGCAGATCATCAGCGCATTCAGGGCGTTGTGCGAGTCATACGTGGTGGGCGTCCAGCCCAGCATGTAGAAGCTGGTGTCACGGCGCAGCACCTTGGGGAAATACGTGCCCTTGGTCTCTGCCGCAAGGTTGATCTTGACGTTGATGCGCGACAGGTTGGCGGCCACGGTCTGGCAGATGCGGCCGTCGTTCACGTAGCGGTCGTTGGGGCAGTTCATGGTGACTTCAAAGCCGTTGGGGTAGCCGGCTTCGACCATGAGCTTCTTGGCAGCCTCGACGTCGTAGGGCAGGCGCTTGACATCCGGCTGGAAGCCGTTGATGCCAGGGCCCACCATCAGTGCGGACGGGTTGGACGCGCCGCGCATCACGGTCTTCTTGATGCCTTCGATGTCGATGGCCTGGTAGAAGGCCTGGCGCACGCGCTTGTCCTTGAAGGGATTCTTGCCCTTGACGTTGGAGTACAGCAGCTCGTCGCGCTTCTGGTCCATGCCCAGGAAGATGGTACGCAGCTCGGGGCCGGTGATGGCGCGGGCATTGGCGCTGTTGTTGATGCGCTCGATGTCCTGCACGGGCACGGGCTCCATCACGTCCACCTCGCCAGACAACAGGGCTGCCACGCGCGTGGCATCGTTGCCGATGGGCGTGAAGACAACCTCGGTGGCATTGCCTTCGATCTTGCCCCAGTAGGCGCCATTGCGCACGAACACCGTGCGGACGTTGGGCTGGCGCTCACGCAGGCGGAACGGGCCGGTGCCGTTGGCGCGGAACGAAGCGGCGTTCTCGATGCCCTTGCGGCGGTCCACCGGGGTGGTGGCCTGGTTGGTCTCGCACCACTTCTTGCTCATGATGTAGGACGTGGTGATCACGTCCGGCAGGATGGGCTGGGGCGCCACGGTGTCGATCTCTACCGTGTGGTCGTCGATCTTGCGCACCTGCTTGATGTCGCTGTTGGTGGCCTTCATGTCCGATCCATCGCCCTTCATGCGGGTGAAGCTGAACACCACATCATCGGCCGTGAACGGCGTGCCGTCATGGAACTGCACCCCCTTGCGCAGCTCGAAGCGCCATACGGTCGGTGCAATCTGCTTCCAGCTGGTGGCCAGCGCGGGCGCCAGGCTCAGGTCCTTGTTGCGGCCCACCAGGGGTTCGTACACGTTGCTCGTCACGCTCAGCTGCAGCGACTCGTTAAGCGAGTGCGGGTCCATCGACAGGGCATCGCCCTGGTTGGCGATGCGCACGGTCTGGGCCTGGGCTACCAGACTCGCTGCCGTCAGTGCAGCGAAGAGAGCGGTCACAACGACTTTTTTCTGGAATTTCATGGAAATCTCCTGGTAGTGAAAGGGTGGGATGGAAGGGTACGAAGACTTCCGGTGGGTGAACAGCGTGTTTGCGCGAAGAAGCGGCGGCAGCAATGGGGGGCTGGCATCCGGTCAGGCAGCTGGCAAGGGCATGGCCTGCTCGATCAGACTGGCGTGCAGCGCGGCCCCCAGCGGCAGGATGTCGTCGTTGAAGTCGTAGCGGCTGTTGTGCAGCGCACTGCCGCTGGCCCCCGTGCCCTGGCCGATGCGCAGATAGGCACCCGGTTTGTTCTGCAGCATGAAAGAGAAGTCTTCTGCGCCCATGCTGGGCTCCAGGTCGCGCACCACGTGGTCGGCACCCAGCAGGGATTCGGCCACATCGCCCGCGAAGATCGCTTCGCTTTCGCTATTGATGGTGGCGGGGTAGATGCGTTCGTAGTGCACCGTGGCCGTGGCCCCGAAGCCGAGCGCAATGGCGCTGCACAGCTCCTTGAGGCGCTTTTCAACCATCTCCTGCACCTGCGGGTCGAAGGTGCGCACGGTGCCCACCAGCGTGGCCGAGCCGGGCAGCACGCTGAAGGCGCCCAGATCGCCCGCCTGCATGGCGCACAGGCTGACCACCGCACTGTCGATGGGCCGGACATTGCGCGAAACGATGCTCTGCGCTGCAGTGATGATGTGGGCCGCGACCAGCACCACGTCCACCGTCTGGTAGGCGTGTGCGCCGTGGCCGCCACGCCCGGTGATCTCGACCGTGAAGCGGTCGGCGGCCGCCATCATCGGCCCGGCGTTGATGCCCACAGTGCCAGGCTTCATCGCCGGCCAGTTGTGCATGGCAAAGATGGACTGCACGGGGAAGCGGTCAAACAACCCGTCTTCCATCATCACGCGGGCACCGGCAAAGCCTTCTTCGCCTGGCTGGAACACCAGCACGGCGGTGCCGTCGAAGTTGCGCGTCTCCGCCAGGTAGCGCGCGGCGCCGATCAGCATGGCGGTGTGGCCGTCGTGGCCGCAGCCGTGCATGAGTCCCTGCTTGCAGGACTTCCAGGCGAAGTCGTTGTGCTCGGTCAGCGGCAGGGCATCCATGTCGGCACGCAGGCCCACCATGCTGCCGCTGGCCGTGCTGCGCCCCCGAATGACGCCCACCACGCCCGTGCGCCCGATGCCTTCGTGGATTTCGTCCACGCCGCAAAGCTTCAGCGCGTCCTTGACGCGTTTGCTGGTGTAGATCTCTTCGAAACCCAGCTCCGGATGGGCGTGCAGGTCACGCCGCAATGCCGTCAACTCCGGGTGGTACTGCGCGATGTGAGCGAACGCGCGGCCACCAGCTTTCAGACGGGGGCCTTGCATCAGTGGCCTCCTGCCTTGCCCACGCGCAGGCGCGGGTCAACCGCGAAGTACAGCAGGTCCACCACCAGGTTGATCACCACGAAGATGAGCGCGATCAGGCACAGGTAGGCAGCCATCACGGGGATGTCGGCGAACGTGACGGCCTGGATGAACAGCAGGCCCATGCCCGGCCACTGGAACACCGTCTCGGTGATGATGGCAAACGCGATCAGGCCACCCAGTTGCAGGCCGGTAATGGTCAGCACCGGCACCAGCGTGTTCTTGAGGGCGTGACCAAAGTGGATGGCCCGGTTGGACAGGCCGCGCGCGCGGGCGAACTTGATGTAGTCGGTGCGCAGCACCTCCAGCATTTCGGCCCGCACCAGACGCATGATCAGCGTGAGCTGGAAGATGGTCAGCGTGATCGCGGGCAAGGTGATGTGGTGCCAGCCCTTGGCCTTGAGCAAACCGGTGCTCCACCAGCCCAACTGCACGACTTCGCCCCGGCCGAAGCTGGGGAACCAGCCCAGGTGCACCGCAAACACCAGGATCAGCAAGATGCCGATCAGGAAGGTGGGCAGCGACACGCCCAGCAAGGAGAGGGTCATGAACAGCTGGCTGGTGAAAGTGCCGCGCTTGAGGGCGGCATACACACCCATGGGCACACCAATCACCAGCGCGAGCATTGCCGCGACCAGCGCCAGCTCGAGCGTGGCGGGGAAGCGCTCGGCAATCAGGCGAGACACCTTGGCGCCCTGGCGCAGGCTCAGCCCGAACTCGCCCTGCGCGGCATTCACCAGAAAGTGCCAGAACTGCACGAAGAAGGATTTGTCCAGGCCGAGGGCGCTGCGCAGCTCGCGGATCTGCTCGGGGGTGGCGTCCTGGCCCAGCAGGAACACCACGGGATCTCCCACATACTGGAACAGCATGAAGGAGATGAAGGCCACCGTGACCATGACAATCACAGCCTGTATCAGGCGGCGCAATATAAAGGCAAGCATCGGAGAGTCGAGTGAGTGTTCGATGGAAGTGCCGCCGCCACTTTTGGTGGCCGAGGCACTGCGGGTCAATACATCGTCAGATATACCAACGAAAGCAAGGGCCGCACGGCCCTTGCTTTCAGTCTGTCAAGAATAAATCAGTTCACCTTGACGGTGCGCATGTCCACCCGGTTATCTGCACGGTGCACCAGTTCGATGTTCTTCTTCATGGCCCATGGGATCACCTGGTCATGCAGAGGAATGTGGGACACGGTGTCGTTGGACAGTTGCAGAGCCTCGGTCAGCATGCGCGCGCGCACGGGTGCATCGGTCTCGGCCTTGATGCGGTCCACCAGGTAGTCCATGCGCTGGTTGCTGTAGCGGCCCACGTTGTAATTGCCATCGCCCCCCTGGCCCACGGTACGCACCAGCGATTGCAGGCTGTACAGCGCGTCAAAGGTCGGCACGCCCCAGCCCAGCATGTAGATGCTGGCTTCGTAGCGCTGGATCATCGGGAAGTAGTTGACCAGGGGCAGCGTGCGCAGCTTGGCCTTCACGCCCACGCGCGCCCACATGGCGGTGACGGCCTGGCAGATGGCTTCGTCATTGATGTAGCGGTTGTTG
Organism: Acidovorax sp.; assembly: GCA_035540275.1. Classification (GTDB taxonomy): domain Bacteria; phylum Pseudomonadota; class Gammaproteobacteria; order Burkholderiales; family Burkholderiaceae_C; genus Acidovorax. The sequence goes on from DATLGV010000345.1 coordinate 4,903, forward strand.
GGGCAGGCGAAGTCCACTTCAAACCCATCGGGGTAGCCGGCCTCAGCCAGCAGCTTCTTGGAAGCATCCACGCTGTACGGGAAGCGCTTGCCCACGGCCTCGGTATAGCCAGCCACCTGTGGCGCCACGATGGTGCCGGTGGGCTTGCCCAGGCCGCGCATGATGTTGCGCGAGATGGTTTCGGCATCAATGGCCTGGTAGAGCGCCTTGCGCACACGCAGGTCCTTGAGCGGATTCTTGCCCTTGATGTTCGAGCCCGGCAGCTCTTCGCGGAACTGGTCCATGCCGAGGAAAATGGTGCGGTTTTCCACGCCGTCAATCACCTTGAGATCAGGGGTGGAACGCAGGCGGCCCAGGTCCTGGGGAGACGGGTCGAGCACCATGTCCACTTCGCCCGACAGCAGCGCCGCAATGCGTGTGGCAGCAGACTTGATGGGCGTGTAGACGATCTCCGTCACGTTGCCATCCATCTTGCCCCACCAGTTGGGGTTGCGCTTGAACACCATCTTCACATCGGGCTGCCACGACTCGAGCGTGTAAGGCCCCGTGCCCATGGCATTGCGGTGGGCGAAGTTTTCGTCCGTGCCCTTGATGTCCTTGGGCTCGACCGACTTGTTCTTCTCGGCCCAGGCCTTGCTCATGATGCGCAGCTCGGTCATCTGGCGCAGCAGCACCGGGTTGGGCGAGGAGAGGATGACATCAAAGTTCTGGGCATCCACCTTCACCACTTTGCTGATGCCCTGCACGTAGGGCGAGAAGTTGGAGGTTTTGGCCATGGCACGCTGGATGGAATACACGGCATCGTCCGTGGTCAGCAGCGATCCATCATGGAACTTGACGCCCTGGCGCAGCGTAAAACGCACCTGCGTGGGGCTGATTTCCTTCCATGCCGTTGCCAGTACGGGCTCCACATCAAACGTCTTGCTGTTGTAGTACACCAGGCTTTCATACACGTTGGCATGGATACCGTTTTGCAACGCATTGTTTTGGGAGTGAATATCCCAGGTCGCAATTTCCCCCTGGCTTGCCCATTTGAAGGGCTTGGCCTGCAAAGACGGAGCAAACAACAGCGCGGCAGCAGCAGCCACCGACCAAAGACTGTGGTTGAGTTTCATGGAACCCTCTTGATTAAAAGTTTTACTATGCAGTAAAGGTTGCTCCATAGCCAACGGGAAATCCCTGAATCCCGGGCGCCATGAAGGGCCTATAACCCTCCAGCAAGCAATGCATTCATGCAAGGATGGTGCCAAGCTGGGAATGCAGCTTCACCCCTCGCTTTGGCAAACCATCGGAGCGGCTCTGCCCGCATCACAG
>DATLGV010000346.1:0-3773 GCA_035540275.1 Acidovorax sp.
TGCGTGGTGCCGGTCTTGCCTGCCACGTCGGCCTGGATGCCATAGCGCGTGCGGATGGCCGTGGCCGTACCCCGGTCCACGGCGCCGCGCATGGTGTTGCGCAGGGTCTGGGCCGCCCGGGGCTGGAAGACCTCTTCGGGCACGGGCTTGGCAAAGGTTTCCAGCACCTTGCCGTGGCGGTCTTCGATGCTGGTGATGAGCACGGGCTCCACATAACGGCCCAGGTTCACGATACTGCTGTAGGCCGAGATCATCTCCTTGAGCGTGACCGGGCTGGTGCCCAGTGCGAGGGACGGCACTTCTTCCAGCTTGGACTGCCGCACGCCCAGGGCGCGCGCCACGCCGGCCACGCGGGCCGGGCCCACCTGCTGCATCACCTGCGCGGTGATGGTGTTCTTGGACAACGCCAGGCCATCGGCCAGCGTCATGGGTTGCTCGCTGGGTGGGCCGCCATCGGTGGGGCGCCAGACGCGGCCGCCGCCCAGCGGGATTTCGACAGCGCTATCCATCAAGGTGTCTTCGGGCGTGGCGCCATTGGCAAACGCAGCGCCGTACACAAACGGCTTGAAGGTCGAGCCTGGCTGGCGGCGCGCTGCCTGCACATGGTCAAAAGGGTCCTGCGCAAAGTCACGGCTGCCCACCCAGGCCAGCACATGGCCGGTGACCGGGTCCTGCGCCAGAAAGCCGGCCTGCACGCGCGTCTTTTCGGCGCGCAGCTTGGCCATGAAGGCGGCGTCGTCCAGCAGCGCCTTCAGCGCGTCGTCGGGCGTGTCGCCCTTGTCCACGGCCGCGCGGTACTCGGCGCTCTCGCGCACCAGGGTCTGCACCAGCTCGTTCTTGGGCCCCCAGCCGTTGCGCTGCGACCAGGCGGTGTCTGCCACGCCTTGCAATTGGCGGCCCTGCCGTGCCACCGCCTGGTTGGCATAGGCCTGCAGGCGCGAGTCGATGGTGGTGCGGATCACCAGGCCGTCCGAATACAGGCTGTAGCCCTTGCTGTCGGCCCAGTCGATGAGCTGCTTGCGCAGTTGGATCGCAAAGTGCGGCGCCGGGCCCATGACCTCGGTCTGGCGTTCGAAGTTGATGCGCAGCGGGCGTTTTTGCAGGGTCTCGAACTGCTTGGCATCGAGCTTGTCGCGCTTGACCATCTGCGACAGCACCGTGTTGCGGCGGGCCTTCGCGCGTTCGGGGTTGAGCACCGGGTTGTAGTAGGCCGTGCCCTTGAGCATGCCGATCAGCGTGGCGCTCTCCAGCACATTGAGCTTGTCGGCCGACTTGTCGAAATAGGTGCGCGCAGCCATCTCAATGCCGTAGGCGTTGTAGAGAAACGGCACGGTGTTGAGGTAGGTCTCCAGGATCTCGTCCTTGGAATACGACGCCTCGATCTTGAGCGCGGTGATCGCCTCCTTGAGCTTGCGCGTGAGGGTGCGCGAACGGCCGATTTCCTCCGGAAACAGGTTGCGCGCCAGCTGTTGGGTGATGGTGGAGCCGCCCTGCGGGTCGCCACGCAGCGTCAGTACCACCGACGACGCCGTGCGCCGCCAGTCCAGCCCGAAGTGCTTGTAGAAGCGGTGGTCCTCGGTCGCTATCAGCGCATCGATCACGTGGGGCGAGATCTGGTTCAGCTCCACCCACTCGCGGTTGGCCCAGCGGTACTCGGCCAGCAGCTTGCCGTCGGCCGACATGAGCTGCGCCGGCAGCTCGCTCTTGGCCTTGCGGATGTCGCTGATGCCGGGGGTGAAAGGCACCAGCGCCAGCGTGAACACCAGCAGCGCAGCGGGCACCGCCACCACCGTCCACCACAGCAGGCGCCGCACGGGCCGTGGAACCCAGGCCAACAGGCCCGCCATGCGGGCCCGGAAAGAAAGCAGCCACTTGTGCATCAATGAATCGCCGGGAAATAAGGGGTCGCTTCAGGACCGCCCCACCAGGGGCCGGTCAGGAAGGAGAAAGGGGATGGAGAACGCAAAAACAGAGTCGGGCATGGTGCACCGTGCTCCGTCAGACACCCTGGCCTGACAACAGTTCCAGCATGCCGGCTTCGTCCAGCACCGGCACGCCCAGTTCCTGGGCCTTGGCCAGCTTGCTGCCAGCTTCTTCGCCTGCCACCACGTAGCTGGTCTTCTTGCTGACGGAGCCCGCCACCTTGGCGCCAGCGGCTTCGAGCATGTCCTTGGCCGCGTCGCGGCTGAGCGTCGGCAAGGTGCCGGTCAGCACCACGGTCTTGCCCGCCAGGATCTGCGGGGCGCGCTCGGCCACCGGGCCTTCGGGCCAGGTCACGCCGCAGGCGCGCAGTTGCTCGACCACCTCGCGGTTGTGCGGCTGTTCAAAGAAGGTGCGGATGGCCTTGGCCACGATGGGGCCCACGTCGTTGACGGCCAGCAGCTGTTCTTCCGTCGCATCCATGATGGCGTCGAGCACTCCGAAATGCCGCGCCAGGTCCTTGGCCGTGGCCTCGCCCACATGGCGGATGCCCAGGGCGAACAGGAAGCGCGGCAGCGTGGTCTGCTTGGACTTTTCGAGCGCCGCCAGCACGTTCTGGGCCGATTTTTCGGCCATGCGCTCCAGCGCGATGAGCGAGGTCAGGCCCAGCCGGTACAGGTCGGGCAGGGTGCGGATCACGTTGGCGTCCACCAGCTGGTCCACCAGCTTGTCGCCCAGGCCCTCGATGTCCATCGCGCGGCGCGCGGCAAAGTGCAGGATGGCCTCCTTGCGCTGCGCGGCGCAGAACAGGCCGCCGGTGCAGCGGTGGTTGGCCTCGCCCTTTTCGCGCACCACGGCGCTGCCGCACACGGGGCAGGCAGCGGGCATCCGAAAGTTGGGCACATACCCCGATCTTTGCCCGGGCATGACACCCACGACCTCGGGAATCACGTCCCCCGCGCGGCGCACGATGACGGTGTCGCCCACACGCACGCCCTTCTTGCGGATCTCGAACAGGTTGTGCAGCGTGGCATTGGTGACGGTGACCCCGCCCACAAACACCGGCGCCAGACGTGCGACCGGCGTGATCTTGCCGGTGCGCCCCACCTGCACGTCGATGCCTTCGATCTTGGTGGCCATCTCCTGCGCGGGGTACTTGTGCGCCACGGCCCAGCGCGGTTCGCGGGTCTTGAAACCCAGGTCGCGCTGCAGTTGCAACGAGTTGACCTTGTAGACCACCCCGTCGATGTCGTACGGCAGCGCATCGCGGCTGGCACCCACTTGCTGGTGAAACGCTACCAATTCCGTCGCGCCTACCGCAATCTGTACCTGCGCTGCGACCGGAAAACCCCAGGATTTCAGCGTCTGCAGCATCTCGTAGTGCGTGCGGAACACCGGCCCGCCTTCGGCCGACGGCGTGATCGCGCCCAGGCCGTAGGCAAAAAAGCTCAGGGGCCGCTGGGCGGTGATGTTGGAGTCGAGCTGGCGCACCGCGCCCGCTGCGGCATTGCGCGGGTTCACAAAGGTCTTGCCGCCCTGCTCCCGCTGGCGCTCGTTGAGCGCGTCAAAATCGGCGCGACGCATGTAGACCTCGCCACGCACTTCCAGCAGCGGCGGCACGCCTTCCGGCAAGGTCAGCGGGATCTGCCGGATGGTGCGGATGTTGTGCGTCACGTCCTCGCCCACCTCGCCATCACCGCGCGTGGCAGCCTGCACCAGGCGGCCGTTTTCGTAGCGCAGGCTCATGGCCAGGCCGTCAAACTTGGGCTCGGCCACGTATTCGATGGCGGGGTCCGCGTCTGTCAGCCCCAGCTCGCGCCGCACGCGTGCATCAAACGCCTGGGCGCCCGTCG
>DATLGV010000347.1:0-2917 GCA_035540275.1 Acidovorax sp.
GGGCTTTGGAGGTGCATCATTGGATTATGAAGCCCCCCTGTGGCGCGGGTACGGCGCAGCGGTGGTTGTCGGCACTGCTGCGCGCCCTGGAAAAGCCGCTTGTAACCGCCCATGCCGAGTGCTAGATTGGGGCCGGGCGGCTTGCCGCCCCCCGCTTTTCCTCCCTGAGCGGGACCTGGGCTGCAGCCATGCGGCACAGGCTTTCCCGGCCCGGCGGATCTGCCGGGCTTTTTTTTGGTGTCGCCCCGCTTGGCAGGCGGGGCGCCGTAAACTGCCCTCCATGCTCTGGGTCAAAGCCTTTCACATCGTTTTCGTGGCCAGCTGGTTTGCGGGCCTGTTCTATTTGCCGCGCATCTTCGTCAACCTGGCGATGGTGGCGCCCGGCTCGGCCGCCGAGCGCGACCGCCTGCTGCTCATGGCGCGCAAGCTGATGCGCTTTACCACTCTGCTGGCCGTGCCTGCCATTGCGCTGGGGCTGTGGCTGTGGCTGGGCTACGGCATCGGTCGGGGCCCGGCGTCACAGGGTAATGGCTGGATGCACGCCAAGCTGGCCGTGGTGGTGCTGGTCATCGGCTACCACCATGCGTGCAGCGTGCTGCTGCGCAAGCTGGCCGACGGCACCAGCCGCCGCAGCCATGTGTGGTTCCGCTGGTTCAACGAAGTGCCGGTGCTGCTGCTGCTGGTGGCCGTGGTGCTGGTGGTGGTCAAACCCTTCTGACGGAGACGCAGGCGGCGCATGCACAAAACCTCTGCCTGGCCGCTCGCGCTGACGTACACGGCGCTGATCGTTTTTGCCAGCCTGTTCCCGTTTGACGGGTGGCGCGAGCAGGGCATCGACCCCCTGGTCTTCCTGCTGGCCCGGCTGCCCCCGCCGTACTGGACGGGGTTTGATGTGGTCACCAACCTGGTGGGTTACGCGCCCCTGGGCTTCTTGCTGGTGCTGGGCCTGTTGCGCTCGGGCTGGCGGCGCGTGCTGTGGGCGGTGGCGCTGGCCACACTGGCGGGCATGCTGCTGTCGCTGTGCATGGAGTTTCTGCAGATCTACCTGCCCCGGCGCGTGCCCTCCAACCTGGACCTGGCGCTCAACACGCTGGGCACGCTGGCCGGTGCGCTGAGCGCCGCGCTGCTGGAGCGGCTGGGGGCGCTGGACCGCTGGAGCGACTTTCGCGCGCGCTGGTTCGTGTCCGACGCATCGGGTGCCATGGTGCTGCTGGCGCTGTGGCCGCTGGCGCTGCTGTTTCCGGCCGCCGTGCCGTTTGGCCTGGGCCAGGTGCTGGAACGGCTGGAGGCTGCGCTCATCGACCTGCTGGCCGATACGCCGTTTCTGGAGTGGCTGCCCCTGCGCGAGACCGAGCTGGACCCGCTGTCGCCCAGCGGCGAACTGCTGTGCGTCACCCTGGGGCTGCTGATTCCCTGCCTGCTGGGGTATTGCGTGATCCGCCAGATGGGGCGGCGCGCGCTGTTTGCGCTGGCGGTGGTCGTGCTCGGAGTTGTTCTTACCGCGCTCTCCGCCGCGCTGAGCTGGGGCCCTGTACATGCCTGGGAGTGGATGGACCTGCCCGTGCGCGTGGGCGTGTGGGCGGCGCTGGCGCTGGCCCTGTTGATGCTGGCCCTGCCGCGCCGTGCCTGCGCTGCTGTGTTGCTGCTGGCGCTGACCTGGCACTTGGCACTGCTGAACCAGGCGCCCACCAGTGCCTACTTTGCCCAGACCCTGCAGATCTGGGAGCAGGGCCGTTTCATCCGCTTTTATGGCCTGGGCCAATGGCTGGGCTGGCTGTGGCCTTACGTGACCCTGCTGTATGTGGTGTTCCGGGTGTCCCGGCGAGACGGCGGGGCCTGATTCGCGGGGCAGTGGCCTTTTGCGCGCTGCCTTGCCTCTCAAGTGCTCTTGGGGCGTGGCCTCGCCCGCTTGGAGGGGCAGGGGTCCGTAAAATGCAGGGATGAGCGACACCCCTTCCGCACCGGCCGCAGCGCCCGGTTACTACCAGCGCCACATCTTCTTCTGCCTCAACGAGCGCACCAACGGTGAAGACAGCTGCGCCCACCACAACGCGCAGGCGGGGTTCGACCGCTGCAAGGCCCAGGTCAAGGCCGCCGGGCTCGCGGGTGCCGGCAAGGTCCGTGTGAACAAGGCCGGTTGCCTGGACCGCTGCGCGGGCGGCCCCGTGGCCGTGGTCTACCCCGAGGGCACCTGGTACACCTATGTGGATGCGACCGACATTGACGAGATTGTTGAATCGCACCTCAAAAATGGTCAGGTGGTGGAACGCCTGGTCACGCCAGCGGAACTGGGCCGCTGAAAACGGCTCCATCCGTACTTTGAGTGATTTTGACTGCTGGTGCTTATTGAATAAGCGCGAGCAGCTATTGATTGAGTAGCAAATCCGTGAATGCCCAGACCGAACGCCTGACCCTGTCCGGCCCCGCAGGCGCCATCGAGGCGGTGCGCGACAGCGCTGCCCTGGCCGATGGCGCGGCGCCCCGTGGCGTCGCCATCATTGCCCACCCCCATCCGCTGTTCGGCGGCACCATGGACAACAAGGTGGTGCAGACCCTGGCGCGCGCGTTCGTGCAATGCGGCTGGACGGCGGTGCGCTTCAACTTCCGCGGCGTGGGCGCCACGGCTGGCGTGCACGACGAAGGCCGGGGCGAGCTGCAGGACCTGCTGGCGGTGGTGGAGCAGGTGGCTCCCGCCGCCGAGGGGCAGCCCCTGGCGCTGGCGGGGTTTTCTTTCGGTGCGTTTGTCACCAGCCACGCCCTGGAGGCACTCTGGCCCACGCAGCGCGTGGCGAAGGTCGTGCTGGTCGGCACGGCCGCCAGCCGCTTCACGGTGGCCCCGGTGCCGCCCGACGCCCACCTGCGCACGCTGGTCGTGCATGGCGAGCAGGACGACACCGTGCCGCTGTCGGCCGTGATG
>DATLGV010000348.1:0-3069 GCA_035540275.1 Acidovorax sp.
GGAGGCCCCGGGCGCCCCCTCGGGCGACAACGAGGTCGTCACCTTTGGCCCCTTCACCTTCGACCTGGGCACGCGCGCACTGCAGCGCAACGGCGAAGAGCTGCCCCTGACCACCGGCGAATTCGCCATGCTCAAAGCCCTGGTGCGCCATCCGCGCCAGCCCCTTTCGCGCGAGAAACTGGCGCTGCTGGCCCGCGGACGCGAGTTCGAGCCCTTTGACCGCAGCCTGGACGTGCAGGTGTCCCGCCTGCGCAAGCTGGTGGAAGTGGACGCCGCCGCGCCCCGCTACATCCAGACCGTGTGGGGCGTGGGCTACGTGTTTGTGCCGGACGGAACGAACTGATAGTTCATGGCCAACACCGAGGGCAAACCCAGATCTGCGTCCCGAATGTCTGTGTCCGCCCCCTCCGACGCCACCAGCCCTGCCCCGCTGGAGGCCATTCGGCGGGCGCGGGAACAACGCGCGCGCGTCGGTCTGAACCTTTTCTGGCGCACGTTCTTTCTGCTGGCGCTGCTCCTGGTGGGCAGCATCCTGGCGTGGCTGCAGACCCTGCGCGCGCTGGAATTTGAACCGCGCACGCTGCAGACCGCGCAGCAGATTGCGTCGCTGGTGAACCTGAGCCGCGCGGCGCTGGTGCACTCCGACGCCATCGCGCGGGTGTCGCTCATCAAGACCATGGCCGACCAGGAGGGTGTGCGCATCCTGCCGCGCGAGCCCAAGGACAAATATGCCCTGCTCGACCCGACCGCCCTGGGCAACCGCCTGACCGACGAGCTCACCGTACGCCTGGGCCCCGACACCATCGTGGCGCAGAGCGTGAACGGGGAAAACGGCCTGTGGGTGGGCTTCAACATCAACGGTGACCCCAACTGGCTGCTGATGGACCGCTCACGCTTCAGCCCCGCGGGCGGGCGCACCTGGCTGATCTGGCTCATCACCGCGGCAGCACTGTCGCTGGCCGGTGCCGCAGCCATTGCGCGGCTCATCAACCGCCCGCTCAAGCAGCTGTCGTATGCGGCCAACCGCGTCAAGGACGGCGACTTTGCCGCCAGCCACCTGGACGAAGAGGCGGTGACCAGCGAAACCCGCGAGGTGAACATCGGCTTCAACCGCATGGCACAAAAGCTGGCCAAGCTGGAGCAGGACCGTGCCGTCATGCTGGCCGGCATCTCGCACGATCTGCGCACGCCGCTGGCGCGCCTGCGGCTGGAAACGGAGATGAGCGTGACCGACGAAGTGGCCCGCGAGCACATGGTGGCCGACATCGTGCAGCTCGACGCCACCATCGACAAGTTCCTGGACTACGCGCGGCCCGACCACGTGACGCTCACGCCGGTCAACCTGCATGCGGTGGTGTCTTCGTGTGTGTACGCAGTGCAGGACCACCGCGAACTGCAGATCACCATGGCGGTGCCTGAAGACCTGAACGTGCTGGCCGATGAGGTGGAACTGGCCCGCGTGATCTCCAACCTGCTGGAAAACGCCAGGCGCTACGGCAAGAACGAGGACACGGGCATCACCCACGTGGACATCGCCGCCAAGAGCCGCGAGAACTGGGTGCTGATCAAGCTGCGCGACCATGGGCCCGGGGTTCCGCCCGAGCAACTGTCCAACCTCACCAAGCCGTTCTTCCGGGGCGACTCGGCGCGCACGGCAGCGGCGGGCGCGGGCCTGGGGCTGTCGATTGTGGACAAGACGGTGCAGCGCATGGGCGGCATCTTTGCGCTGGCCAACTCCAGCACCGGCGGCCTGGTGGCCCACCTGCAACTGCAGCGCGCCACCGGTCTGCCCGAAGGCACGGACCCCAAGCAGCGCCTGCAGCGCCCATCCGTCAAGCGCCAGTTGCCCCGGCGACGGGCCGAGGACCGGATGGCCTGACCCCGGCCCTGCCCCAAAGATCAAGCCCTCCAGTGGAGGGCTTTGTCTTTTCACCCGCCTCAGCGCACCATGCAAGGCGACTTGTTGTTGAACTTCCAGCCAGGGATCAGGTACTGCATGGCGATCGCATCGTCGCGCGCACCCAGGCCATGCTGCAGATACAGGCGGTGGGCGCGTTCGACCTCGTCCATGTCCAGCTCCACACCCAGGCCGGGCTTCTCGGGCAGGTCAATGCGCCCATTCCTGATCTGGAATGGCTGCTTGGTCAGGCGCTCGCCGTCCTGCCAGATCCAGTGCGTGTCGATGGCCGTGACGCGCCCCGGCGCGGCAGCGCCCACATGGGTGAACATGGCCAGCGACACGTCGAAGTGGTTGTTGGAATGCGAGCCCCAGGTCAGGCCGAAGGCCTGGCACATCTGGGCCACGCGCACCGATCCGGCCAAGGTCCAGAAGTGCGGGTCGGCCAGCGGAATGTCCACCGACTGCAGGGCCAGGCTGTGCGCCATTTCGCGCCAGTCGGTGGCCACCATGTTGGTAGCGGTGGGCAAGCCCGTGGCGCGGCGGAACTCGGCCATCACCTCGCGGCCCGAGAACACGCCTTCGGCGCCACAGGGGTCCTCGGCATAGGCCATCACCCGTGCAGGTCGCGCGTGAGGCGGATCGCGTCCTTCAGCAGCCAGCCACCGTTGGGGTCCAGCGTCACGCGCGCTTCAGGAAAGCGCTCGTGCAATGCACGGATGGCCTCGACCTCTTCCTCACCGCGCAGCACGCCACCCTTGAGCTTGAAGTCGGCAAAGCCATAGCGCTGGTACGCGGCCTCGGCCAGGCGCACGATGCCCTCGGCCGTCATGGCCTTTTCGTTGCGCAGGCGGAACCAGTCGTTGTCGGCGCCAGGTTCGGTGCGGTAGGCCAGGTCGGTTTGGCTGCGGTCGCCCACATAGAACAGGTAGCCCAGCATTTGCACCGAGGTGCGCTGCACGCCGTCGCCCAGCAGCGCGGCCACGGGCACGCCCAGGTGCTGGCCCAGCAGGTCGAGAAAGGCCGACTCCACCGCCGTCACGGCATGGATGGTGATGCGCAGGTCAAAGGTCTGCAGGCCGCGCCCGCCCGCATCGCGGTCGGCGAACTGGGCGCGCATGGCATTGAGCACGGCGTTGTGGTGGCCGATGGGCTGGCCCACGATGAGCGGT
>DATLGV010000349.1:0-6658 GCA_035540275.1 Acidovorax sp.
GCCACCCAGCCGATACCGTATGTCGTCGATGCCAATGGAAACAAGAGATTCTCTAACTCCATTCCGCCATCCGCCACCGCAGCTCTGTCAATGGACCAAACCCATGTCAAGGGTCCCGGGTTCGAAAAAACGTACTACCACTTCGGCTACGTCAGCGCATCGCCAGGCTTCGTTTACTTGATCGGTTCCCTGTTGGGGACAGCTAGTCCTATTCAGGTTGATGCCTACAGCTATTGGCCGATGACCATATCGAACCAGCCCAATATGCGGCCGTACAACGTCATTTCGGACGATGAAACGTCGATCCCGTTGATGACGGCCCATGGCATGGGCCGCAATGGCGAGGATTTCTATACCTACTACAGCGCTTTCGATGACTTTGGCAACCCGCAGGTCATCAGAGAAGTCGGTAGTGATACCCGGACCACTACCGTGAGCTATCTCAATGACCCCGCGCGCTGGATACTGCGCTTGAAGAAGGAGGAAACGGTATCTGATGGAGGAGTGCAAACGCTGACAACCGCCCGGACGTTCGATGCCCATGCCAACATGTTGAGCGAAACCCGTGCCGGAGTAACGAACACTTTCGCCTATACCGCTGCTGGCGATGTCGCGTCCCATACCAATCCCCGGGGTCAGGTGACAACGTATTCCAGCCACCACCGCGGCATCGCCATGCTGGAGAGTCAGCCAGAGGGCGTCGAACTGAAGCGCACCGTCAATGACGTCGGTGACGTGACCTCGCAAACCGATGGGGAGAATGCAACCGTTGGCTTTGCCTTTGATGGCCTTCATCGAGTAACGGGCATCACTCCTGCCCGGGGCAACGCCGTCAGTGTGGCCTGGGGGCCCTTCACTCGAACGGTTACGCGTGGCAATCTGCGGGAAACGACGACCTACGATGGTTTTGGCCAGCCTTGGCGCGTGGAGCACAGCGACTTGGGAGGTGGTGACACCATCGTGCAGAACTATGGCATTGACGCGATGGGTCGGCGGTTTTTCACGTCGTATCCCAACGGCACCACGGGTACTGGCCACTCTTTTGACATGCTGAGCAGGCCCAAGTTCGTCCTGAACGAAGGACGGATCGATGGCACGGGGGTTGTGAACTGGAAGGCATTCCAACACAGTTCTTACAAGACGTACATGACGGACGAGCGCAACTACGAATGGTCGTGGAGCTATCGTGCCTTTGGCGACCCAGAGAAACGCGAGCTCATGGAGATCGCGACTCCAATCGTTGGCGGCGACACCGTGATGAACCGCAATGTGGCCGGCCAAATTACTTCGGTTACCCAGAATGGTGTGACGCGCAGCTATGGCTACGACTCACGGTTCTTTCTCACATCGGTCAACGACCCGGAGACAGGTGTTACCACCATGGGTCGCGATGCCATGGGCAACATGGTGTCGCGCCAAGTTGGCAGCACTCCATCCACAATCTACCGCTACGATGGCCGCAATCGAAACACCTCGGTGATTTATCCGGCAGGGACGGCCGCGGTGACCAAGAGCTACTTCAAGGACGACAAGCTACAGTCCGTCGACAATGGTGTGGCTCAGCGTGTTTACGCCTACGACGCTAATAAGAACCTGGTGTCGGAGACCTTGTCGGTGGCGGGAGCCCCCAGTACAAGCCCGAGAATCTTTTCTGTCGGCTATGAGTACAACGGGAACGATGCGCTGTCGTCGGTGACCTATGGTTCCAGGCCGTCGATTGCGTATTCGCCGGATGGCTTTGGACGGGCGTCGCGGGTAGGTACTTGGGTCACCAGTGTCAACTACCACCCCACGGGACAGCCTGCAACCTACACCTACGGAAACGGTATCACGACCAGTGTGTCGCTGGATTCGCGCAGGCAGCCCCAATCGCTGAACGCAGGCCGCGTGCTGCAGCTTTCCTATGGTTACGACCCGGTGGGTAATGTGACCTCGATTAGCGATGCATTGGAGGCATCACGTAACCGTGGACTTGTCTATGACCCTATGAACCGCTTGACGGGCGTTTCTGGTCCGTGGGGCCAGGGCGCCATCAGTTACGACCTTCGCGGTAATGTCCTGAGCCAAAGTCAGGGCGAATTCCAGCTGAGCTACAACTACGAAGCAACGACGCAGCGGCTGGCCACCGTGAGCGGCAGCAAGGCCTATGCGATGCAGTACGACGGGTATGGAAACGTGACGTCCAACGGAAGCATGTCATTCGGCTACGACGACGCTTCCAATATGCGGTGTGCCAAGTGTGGGCTTCCCGATCAGACGGAGTATGACTATGACGGAATGGGCCAGCGCGTGCGAAGCAAGAAGAACGGGAGCGAGACTTTCTTCGTTTATGGTCATGGCGGTCAGCTCCTCTGGGAAGAGACCCCAGGCGGTGCTTTGAAGGAATATTTCTATTTCCATGGCAAGCCAGTGGCGGTCAAGGAACAAGCGCTGCCTTGATAACAGCAGAGTGATAAAAGGACCAAGCAATGTCGTTGACTCGAATTTCCCTGCTGCTGATCGCCGCGCTGTGTGCACCAGCGATGGCAAACCCGAACGCATCCGCAGACCAAAGTGCTCCGTACGACGCCATGGGTACGCCGGCGCAGATGCAACAGAAGCGATCCATGGCGAGCCGAGAGGATCGTCCGGTGATTGCGGCCAAAGGGGGGGGTGTTGTCATCCAAGACTCTCCGGAGCAGAACAAATCCGGCAAGCCAGACGCAGGTCCCAAGCTCAGGTTCAATGCTCCGAAGCCGTAGCCATTCGTCGTGCTTCTGCCCCGCGACACCCTTGCACTCAACTCTGGCGCGGCGTTCGTATTCACTCACGCTGGGGACGTCTGGCAGTTACAGGCGTAGTTGAAAGCCTCCAACACCCGTATGCCCCCAACATTTCGGCAACAACCTGGTCATGTCCAGCGACGGAAACACGCTGGTGGTGCCGTCATACCGCCACGACAGCAATGCGCGCGGATTCAGTGGCGACCAGGCCAACACTGCGGCTGCTGGCGCTGTGCTGGTGTTCCGCCGCAGCGCAGGCACCTGGGCGCAACAGGCCTACCTGAAGGCTCCCAACACCGATGCCGGTGACCGGTTTGGTGGACGTGTGGCGATATCGGGTGACGGCACTACGCTGGCCGTCGGGGCATCCACCGAAGACAGTGGATCGACTGGCATTGGGGGCAACCAGGCCGACGAAAGCAGCACCAACGCGGGCGCGGTGTTCCTGTACTGAGCGCTTGCTGAAGGGCAGTCGTCACAGGGCTGCCCCGTTCTCTGTCTGCGCACGGGGGCGCTCAGCGCCCCCCCGGTACCCTTGACCTTCGCTGTATTGCCGGCCTTGCGCGCCTTACCGCACCCGCATGCCCGGCGTGGCGCCTGGCCAGGGGTTGAGCACGTAGATGCCGGGGTTGGCTTTTTCGTCGCCATGGCTGGCGGCCAGCACCATGCCTTCGCTCACGCCAAATTTCATCTTGCGTGGGGCCAGGTTGGCCACCATCACGGTGTGCTTGCCCACCAGATCTTCGGGCTTGTAGGCGCTGGCGATGCCTGAGAAGACATTGCGCGTGCGGCCTTCGCCCACGTCCAGCGTCAGGCGCAGCAGCTTGGTGGAGCCCTCGACCGGCTCGCAGTTCACGATCAGCGCGATGCGCAGGTCGATCTTGGTGAAGTCGTCGATGGCGATGGTGGGGGAGAGTTCTTCACCACCGGGGGATGCTACGGTTTCTGTAGCTTCTGGCGCTTGCTCTGCTTGCGCTGGAGCCTCAAACAATGCTTCCAATTGTTCGGGTGTCACGCGCTGCATCAGGTGCTGGTACGGCTGGATGGCCTGCACGTCGCCTGCCACGTTCCACTGCTGCATGTTCACGCCCACAAAGCCTTGCACCGCCTGGGCCAGGCCCGGCAGCACGGGCGCCAGGTAGCGGGTGAGGGTGGCAAAGGCGTTGACCAGCACCGAGCACACCTGGTGCAGCGCCTCGTTATTGGCCGCGTCCTTGGCCAGGTCCCAGGGCTTGTTCTGGTCCACATAGGCGTTGACCTTGTCGGCCAGCAGCATGATTTCGCGCGTGGCCTTGCTGTACTCGCGGGTTTCGTACATCTGCGCGATGGCATCGCCCGCGCCGCGCACTTCGGCCAGCAGGGCCGCGCCCGTGGCGCCAAAGTTGCTGGTCAGTTTGCCGTCAAAGCGCTTGGTCAAGAAGCCCGCCGCGCGGCTGGCAATGTTCACGTATTTGCCGATCAGGTCGCTGTTCACCCGCAGCATGAAGTCTTCGGCGTTGAAGTCGATGTCTTCGTTGCGCGCGCTCAGCTTGGCGGCCAGGTAGTAGCGCAGCCACTCGGCGTTCATGTTCAGGCTCAGGTACTTGAGCGGGTCCAGGCCGGTGCCGCGGCTCTTGCTCATCTTCTCGCCGTTGTTCACCGTCAAAAAACCGTGCACGAACACATTGTTGGGCGTCTTGCGGCCGCTGAAATGCAGCATGGCGGGCCAGAACAGCGTGTGGAAGGTGACGATGTCCTTGCCGATGAAGTGGTACTGCTCCATGGCCGGGTCGGCCATGTAGGCGTCGTAGCTCTCGCCGCGCTTTTCGAGCAGGTTCTTCAGTGAAGCGAGGTAGCCCACGGGGGCATCGAGCCACACGTAGAAGTATTTGCCCGGCGCATCAGGGATCTCGATGCCGAAGTAGGGCGCGTCGCGGCTGATGTCCCAGTCGCCCAGGCCTTCGCTGGTGGTGCCGTCAGGGTTGGTGCGGACAGTGAACCATTCCTTGATCTTGTTGGCCACCTCGGGCTGCAGTTTGCCGTCCTGTGTCCAGTTTTCCAGAAACTCCACGCAGCGCGGGTCCGAGAGCTTGAAGAAGAAATGCTCGGAGTGCTTGAGTTCGGGCTTGGCGCCGGAGAGGGCCGAGAAGGGGTTGATCAGGTCGGTGGGCGCGTACACCGTACCGCACACCTCGCAGTTGTCGCCGTACTGGTCCTTGGCGTGGCACTTGGGGCATTCGCCCTTGATGTAGCGGTCGGGCAGGAACATGTTCTTCTCGGGATCGAAGAACTGCTCGATGGTGCGCACCTCGATCAGGCTGCCGTCGGCGCGGTCGCGCAGGTCGCGGTAGATCTGGCGGGCCAGCTCGTGGTTTTCGGGCGCATCGGTGCTGTGCCAGTTGTCAAAGCTGATGTGAAAGCCGTCCAGATACTGCTGGCGGCCCGCCGCGATGTCGGCCACGAACTGCTGGGGCGTCTTGCCGGCCTTTTCGGCGGCGATCATGATGGGCGCGCCGTGGGTGTCGTCGGCACCTACAAAGTTGACCGCGTTGCCCTGCATGCGCTGGAACCGCACCCAGATGTCGGCCTGGATGTATTCCATGATGTGGCCGATGTGGAAGTTGCCGTTGGCATACGGCAGGGCGGTGGTAACGAAGAGTTTGCGGGCGGATGGCGTCATGGGATGCGGCTTTCTCAGGCGGAACCCGTGATTTTAGGCGGTTGGGCGGCTCATGCGGCTACCCTGCCGCCGTGCTCAGCTGTGGTGCCGCATCTGCACTTCGACACCGGTATCCGTCCACCCAAAAAAACGGCACACCTGGGCCCGCATGGCCAGGGTGTCGGCCCGGCCCAGGGCCATCAGCTCCTGCGTGTAGCCGGATTCGAACAGCAGGTAGCTGGCCAGCGCCGCGCCGCGCACATCGGCCATGTTGGATGTGACGCCCAGGGCGCCCAGCATGGTGCGCACGGGGGTGGGCAGGTCGCCCACATGGCGCGCGGCCACGGCGTCCAGGCGCTGTGAGGGGGCGATCACCAGCAGCTCGATGGGGCGCAGCGCGCTGTGCAGGCGCTTTTCTTCGGGGATGAGGGACAGGGTCTGGTTGATGCGCTGCACGCGCTCCACGTCCACCGCCAGCGCATCCAGAAAGATGTTGGACAGTGCATGCCCGGCGATCTGCGCAAGGGTGGGGTAGGTGGGTGTGGGGTCGGCGGCGGCGTCGCCCCGTGGCTCGTGCATGCGGCCGGCGCCGATCACCAGAATGCGCTCGGCCCCGAGGTGGATGGCCGGGGCGATGGGCGCCGACTGGCGCATGGAGCCGTCGCCAAAGTATTCGACGTGGTCATCCACCTCGATGCCCTTGGCCGGAAAGATGAAGGGAATGGCCGAGGACGCGAGCAGATGCTCGTGGGTGATGCGGTCGCTGGCCGCCTTGCGCTGCGAGCGCACCCAGGGTTTGACGGGTGTGGCGGCTTCAAAAAAGGTGACGTGCTCGCCCGAGCTGTAGCTGGACGCCGTGACCGCCAGCGCCGTGAGGTGGCCCTTGCGGATCAGCCGGGGCAGGCGCACCAGGGGCACCATCTTGACCAGCAGTTTCTCCAGGGGCGCGTTGTCCAGCAGCGAGCGCGGCCGCATGCGCCGCCAGCGTGCCAGGGCCCAGCCCAGCGACACCAGCGTGAGCCAGCGCGCGCCGCTGCGCATCACGCTCAGCGAGTCGGCGCCATACACCTGGCTGGCATGGAACTGGCGCCACACGCGTGCAATGCGGCGCACGGCACGGTCAAAGTGGTCGGCCCCGCAGGCCAGTGCGGCCGCGTTGATGGCCCCGGCCGAGGTGCCGGTGATGATGGGGAAGGGGTTGGGGCCGCTGCCCTCGCCGCAGGCCTGGCGCAGGTCGGCGATCGCCTCGAGCACCCCC
>DATLGV010000350.1:0-2843 GCA_035540275.1 Acidovorax sp.
GATAATGCGCTCACCTTTTTTCCGCGCCGCGCCGGGCCTGCCTCTTCATGGAACTTGTCACTTTTCTCATCGACTTCATCCTGCACGTGGACAAGTACCTGGAGGCGTTTGTGCAGGCCTACGGCATGTGGGTGTATGCCCTGCTGTTTGCCATTGTGTTCGTCGAGACCGGGCTGGTGGTGATGCCGTTTTTGCCAGGCGACTCGCTGCTGTTCATCGTCGGGGCGCTGTGTGGCGCGGGGATGATGAGCTTTCCGCTGGCGTGCGGGGTGCTGCTGGCGGCGGCCATCCTGGGCGACCAGTGCAACTACTCGATCGGCCGCTACTTCGGCCCCAAGGTGTTCCAGTGGGAGGACTCGCGCTGGTTCAACCGCCGGGCGTTCAACCAGGCGCACGAGTTTTACGAGCGCTACGGCGGCATCACCATCGTGATTGCGCGTTTCATGCCTTTCATCCGCACCTTCGCGCCTTTTGTGGCGGGTGTGGCCGAGATGGGACGGACCAAATTCACGGCCTACAACGTGGGCGGGGCGCTGATCTGGGTGCTGGGCATTGCCACGGCAGGGTACTTTTTTGGCAACTTTGCCTGGGTCAAGCAGAACCTGGACAAGATCATCTGGGCCTTGATCTTTGTGCCTGGCCTGATTGCCATCTTTGGCGCCTGGCGCGCCGGGCGCCAGGCCCGCGCTGCCTGAGGATCGATTGAACCCGCTCCAACTACCCAAAGAAAAGCGGCAGGCGCATGGAGATCATGCGCCTGCCGCTTTTGCTTTTGTGATGCCCACAACGAGGTACCGGGCATCGTCCAGGGCTCTCAGCGCCCCGCAGACTTAACGGCGGTAGGGGCGACGCCGGTCGCGGTCTTCGCCCAATTCGTGGCCGACGAGGGCGCCGGCTGCGGCACCGCCAATGGTGCCCACCGGGCCGCCAAAGAGGGCGTTGCCGGCTACGCCGCCGACCACGGCGCCGACACCGGTGCCCAACTGGGCGTTGGTGGGGTTGGATGCACAACCACCCAGAGCCAGGGCCGCAGTGCAGGTGGTCGCAAGAAGGATGTGACGGATGTTCATGGCGAGATTCCTTGGTGGTTGTGGAGTCAGGCCGTGGTCCTCAATCCGCGGAGGCAGTTGAAGCTCGACCTGTACCTCCACTATCGCCGCGGCGCCCGCCGGCCGGTGTAGGCAGGCAGGTGCATGGGTTGTAGGACAGGTGGCCAAGGCGGGGGAGGGGGGCCGCGCTCGCTGGTGCACCGCCTGGACGAGGCGTTGCGCAGCGACTCATGTACTCAGGCAGCAGGCACTCAGGCAGCAGGCATCCGTTCGGCGGAGGGCGTGGGCATGTGGCAGCGACGGCGCTGGAGGCCGTGGCTTCCTCGAGGGCCTGGATGGCCTCGTTGGGTTCTGAGTCTTCAGCCTTTCTCCGCAGGCTTGAGGCACATCGTGACCAGCAGGGAGGCATGCTCCACCGCCTTCAGAGAATGCAGTGCGCGCGGGGCCAGGTGCACAAAGTCGCCGGGGTGCAGCTGCTGCACGCCTTGCTCGCTGGCAAATTCCACCACGCCTTCAATGCACTGCACGGTGGCTTCGCCAGGCGTCTGGTGTTCTTTCATGGATTTGCCAACGGGCAGGACCACCCGCATGACCTCCAGCTGGCCCGCTTTGAGGATGGCGGTGGTGACGGTGTCGGCCAATCGCGCTCCCAGGGGGCGCACGCTGACGATCTGGCCAGATTGGGCGTGGGGCAGTGCCATGGCGGTTCTCCTTCCTTGCCGGGGCACGGTGCGCGCCCGGCCGATGCAGGCTACTGTGCCTGCAGTTGGCTGCGCGCGCAAGGTGGGCGAACCACCTTGTGAGGACGACCGGCCCGGCCTACACCGACCGGCTGCGCGCCAGCGGCGGGTTCTTGGCGAAGTAGCGGGTGATGCCGCGCATCAGCGCGTCGGCCAGCTGTTCCTGGTAGGCACTGCTGCGCAGGCGGCGTTCTTCGTCGGGGTTGCTGATGAAGGCCGTCTCCACCAGCACGCTCGGAATGTCGGGGGCCTTCAGCACGGCGAAGCCCGCCTGCTCCACGCGCGGCTTGTGCAGCCTGCCCACGTTGCCGATCTCGCCCAGCAGCACGGTGCCGAGCTTGAGGCTGTCGTTGATCTGCGCGGTGGTGCTCATGTCCAGCAGCGCACGCTGCACATGCTGGTCCTTGGACTGCACGTTGATGCCCCCCACTAGGTCGGCCTGGTTCTCCTTGTTGGCCAGCCAGCGGGCTGCCGTGCTGGAGGCGCCGCCCTGGCTCAGCGCAAACACGCTGGCGCCGCGTGCCTCGGGGGTGGTGAAGGCGTCGGCGTGGATGCTCACGAACAGGTCGGCCTGCACACGCCGGGCCTTTTGCACGCGGGTGCCCAGGGGCACAAAGTAGTCGCCGTCGCGCGTGAGGTAGGCGCGCATGGGGTTGCCGCCAATGGTGGTGGCGTTGATGCGGTCGCGCAGCAGGTGGGCCACGCGCAGCACCACGTCTTTTTCACGCGTGCCGGCGGGGCCGATGGCACCGGGGTCTTCGCCGCCATGGCCGGGGTCGAGTGCCACGATGATGATGCGGTCGGTCTCGGTGGCCGTGGCGCGGCTGCCCGGGCGTGAGGGCGCGGGGGGCGCTGTGGCCAACACCGGTGGCTGAGCGGGCGGCTGTGCTGCGGTGCTGCCGGGCGCTGAACCATGGGCGCGTTGCGCGATCAGGTCGCCCAGCGGGTCATGCTCGGCAGCTGGCGTGGGGGCGCGGGCGGCGGTGGGTGCGGGCGCGGCAGCGGGGCTGTTGGCATCGCGCAGGCGCTCGGCGATCAGCGCCTCCAGCGGGTC
>DATLGV010000351.1:0-2765 GCA_035540275.1 Acidovorax sp.
GACGCGCTTTTTGACGCGCACTTCGACCTCGGCCATGAGCAGGTCCGACAGTTCTTCTTCCACGCGCTTCAGGTCGCGCGACTTTTCCTTCTGGGGCTTTTGCGGCACCAGACTGAACTCGGCGCCGATCTTCTTGACCAGGGCCTCGGCCTCGCGCACCGACAGCTTCTTGGCCGCGATCTGGTTACCGGCAGTGATCTGCGCGGCGCGGTCCAGCGACAGCAGCGCGCGCGCATGGCCCATGTCGATGTCGCCCGCCATCAGCATGGTCTGCACCGGCT
The DNA here is from genome assembly GCA_035540275.1 of Acidovorax sp. Lineage (GTDB taxonomy): Bacteria > Pseudomonadota > Gammaproteobacteria > Burkholderiales > Burkholderiaceae_C > Acidovorax. Next base: position 282 of record DATLGV010000351.1, read on the forward strand.
CGGCCAGGTTCAAGAGGCGCAGCAGGTTGCTGGCGGCGCTGCGCGAGCGGCCCACGGCCTGCGCGGCGAGTTCGTGCGTCAGCCCAAACTCCTTGACCAGGCGCTGCAGGCCCTGGGCTTCTTCCAGCGGGTTGAGGTCTTCGCGCTGGATGTTTTCGATGAGCGCCATGGCGGCTGCCGATTCATCGGGCACATCGCGCACCAGCACCGGCACCTCGGCCAGGCCCGCTAGGCGCGAGGCGCGAAAGCGCCGCTCGCCCGCAATGATTTCGTACTTGCCCGCATGCTCCCCGCCCGTGAGCCGCCGCACCAGGATGGGCTGCATGATGCCCTGGGCCTTGATCGACTCGGCCAGCTCGTACAGCGCGCCCTCGTCCATGCGCGTGCGCGGCTGGTACACCCCCGGCACCAGTTCGGACAGCGGCAGGCTGCTGGGCAGACCCGCTTCGGCGGCCTGGGCCTGTTCCACTTTGTCTTCGACCTTGGGGCCCAGCAGGGCTTCCAGGCCTCGGCCGAGGCCCTTGGGTTTTTTGGTGACCATGTTGTTGTTCTCAATCGTTCAAAAGGGTGTGCAGCAAGGCATGACCTTCGGGCCAGTCGCCCAGCCCGGATTCGGCATTGATGTGCCCGCGCTCGCCACAGTCCACCCACCGCGCGCCCCAGTCCTGGGCCAGACCTTCGGCGCGCTCGAAGCTGCAGTACGGGTCGTTGCGGCTGCCCACCAGCACGGCCGGAAACGGCAGGGGCTGGCGCGCAATGGGCGCCCAGCCGTGGATCTGCGCGGCCAGGTCGGGCCGCTCCACATCGCCCGGCGCCACCAGCAAGGCGCCGCGCACCTTGGCCGCGTGGCGCGTGTGGGCCGCCCACCAGGCGGTGAGGATGCAGCCCAGGCTGTGGGCCGCCAGCAGCACGGGGCCATCGGCGTCGGCCACGGTTTCTTCCAGGCGCGCGGACCAGTCGCCGCGCAGCGGGCGCATCCAGTCGTGCTGCTCCACGCGCTGGTAGCCGTGCGCGGCCTCCCAGCGGCTTTGCCAGTGGTCGGGGCCGGAGTTCTGCCAGCCGGGCAGCAGCAGGATGTTGGAAGCCTTCATTACTATCAATTTAATAGCTAACAGCGCCTGTCATTCAAGCGCCTGTGGTCATTTTGGCCATGGAGGAGGCTGCTGCCGGCATGGTTTTCACACGCGCGACCATCTCCTCGGCAAACTCGACAAACGCCTGGCTGCCCTTGGCGGCCGGATCGAACACCACGCCGGGCAGCCCGTAGCTGGGCGCCTCGGCCAGGCGCACGTTGCGCGGGATCACGCTGTTGAACACCTTGTCGCCAAAGTGGCCCTTGAGCTGGTCGCTCACCTGCTGCTGCAGCGTGATGCGCGGGTCGAACATCACACGCAGCAGGCCGATGATCTGCAGGTCGGCATTGAGGTTGGCATGCACCTGCTTGATGGTGTTGACCAGGTCCGTGAGCCCTTCGAGCGCAAAGTATTCGCACTGCATGGGCACGATCACGCCGTGGGCACTGCACAGGCCGTTGAGGGTGAGCATGGAGAGCGACGGCGGGCAGTCAATGAGCACGAAGTCGAAGTCGGCATCCGCCTCGGCCAGCGCGGCCTTGAGGCGCTTTTCGCGGTGCTCCAGCGTCACCAGTTCCACCTCGGCGCCCGCCAGTTCGCGGTTGGCGCCCAGCACCCAGTAGCCACATTTGTCCGACAGCACGGCCGCCTCTTTGACCGAAGCGGATTCGAGCAGCACGTCGTACACCGTGAGGTCGAGGCTGCGCTTGTCCACGCCCGAGCCCATGGTGGCGTTGCCCTGCGGATCCAGGTCCACCATCAGCACGCGCTGGCCGATCTTGGCCAGGCCAGCGGCGAGGTTGACGGTGGTGGTGGTCTTGCCCACCCCACCCTTTTGATTGGCAACGCAAAAGATCTTGGCCATGTGGGTGCTGCAGTTCGTGTGGTGTTATTTGGAGATGGCCAGCTTGATGCCAAAGCCGATCAGGAAGACGCCCGCGACTTTTTCCAGCACGCGGCCGATGCGCGGGTTGGCGCGCATGCGCTCGGCCAGGTGGTGGGTGAGCAGCACGGCGACCAGGCCATACAGAAACGTCAATGCGGCCACCGTGGCCGCCATCACGCCAAAGGTCAGCAGGCCCTGGTGCCGGGCCGGGTCCACGAACAGCGGGAAGAACGCCATGTAGAACACGATGGCCTTGGGGTTGAGCAAAGTGATGAGCCCCGCCTGCTTGAAGTAGTGGCGCGGCTCGATGTTCAGGATGGGCTGGGCGCCCGGCTTGGCCGTGACCATCTTGAAACCCAGCCAGGCCAGATAGGCCGCGCCCAGCCACTGCACGGCGTTGAAAGCTGCCGGGTACGTGGCCAGCAGCGCGGCCACGCCGGCCACCGCTGCCCACATCAACACCTGGTCACCCGCAATCACGCCCAGGGTGGCGGCCATACCCCCGCGAACACCGCCCTTGCTGGT
>DATLGV010000352.1:0-3610 GCA_035540275.1 Acidovorax sp.
CAGCTTGGCCAGCAGGTCGCCGCGCACGCTGGGCAACCAGTGGTAGTGGCGCAGGCTGGGTTCTGAGGCCAGTTCATCGACCAGCGACAGCGCAGCCTCCGGCCCCTCGGCCATGCCCACGGCCACGGCGCGGTTCAGTGCCACCACGGGGGACGGCGCCACCTGCAGCAGCGCGTCGTACAGCGCCACGATGTGGGGCCAGTCGGTGTCCTCGGCCTGCCGGGCGCGTGCGTGGCAGGCGGCGATGGCGCCCTGCAGTGCATACGGCCCCCAGGGCTTGCCGGTGCGCGCCAGCTGCTCGGCCTTGTCCAGCGCCGCCAGGCCCCGGCGCACCAGCAGGGGGTCCCAGCGCGCGCGGTCCTGGTCCATGAGCAGCACGGGCCGCCCCTGCGCATCGGTGCGTGCGGGCAGGCGCGAGGCCTGGATTTCGAGCAGGGCCACCAGGCCTTGCACTTCGGGCTCGTCGGGCGCCAGGCTGGCCAGCACCCGCGCCAGGCGCTGGGCCTCGCCACACAGCGCGGGACGCACCCAGTCGTCGCCCGCCGTGGCGGCATAGCCTTCGTTGAAGACCAGGTAGATCACCTCCAGCACCGAGGCCAGGCGCGGCACGCGCTCGGCCGCGCCGGGCACTTCAAACGGCACATGGGCGGCCGTGAGGCTGCGCTTGGCGCGCACGATGCGCTGGGCCACGGTGGGCTCGGGCACCAGAAAGGCGCGCGCGATCTCGGCCGTGGTGAGGCCGCCCAGCAGCCGCAGCGTGAGGGCCACACGCGCCTCGGTGGGCAGCACGGGGTGGCAGGCGGTGAAGATGAGGCGCAGCAGGTCGTCGCCGATGTCGTCCTGCTCGGCGTGCATCAGCGTGTCCACCACGTCGGGCGCGTACTGCGCCTGCAGCGCTTCAAGGTCGTGGCCCAGCGCCTCGTTCTCGCGCTGGTGCAGCGCCTGCTGGCGCAGGTGGTCGATGGCGCGGCGCTTGGCGGTGGTCATCAGCCAGGCAGCGGGGTTGGCGGGCAGGCCGGTGGTGGGCCAGTGCTCCAGCGCGGCCACCAGGGCGTCCTGCGCCAGCTCCTCGGCCCGGCCCACGTCGCGCGTCATGCGCGCCACGCTGGCAATGATGCGCGCGGCCTCGATGCGCCACACCGAGTCAATGCTGCGGTGCAGGGCGTCGCGGTCGGGCAGGGCGGGCACGCTCACCGGCCGTCAGCCTTGGGCTTGGCTTGCGTCCACCATGTGCACAAACTCCCAGCTGTGGCCGTCCAGGTCGTCAAAGCTGCGCGAGTACATGAAGCCCAGGTCCTGCGCCGGGCGGGGTGTGGTGCCGCCTGCGGCCACGGCCTTGTCCACCAGCGCATCGACCTCTTCGCGACTGCCGCACGAGAAGCACACCAGCACCTCCGACGTGGTGCGCGCGTCGGCAATCGCCTTGTCGGTGAAGGTTTGGTAGAAGCTCTTGACCAGCAGCATCACGAAGAGGTTGTCGCCCACCACCAGGCAGGCGCCCTGGTCGTTGGTGAACTGGGGGTTGAACTCGTAGCCCAGGGCGCGGAAGAACGCCTGCGAGCGGGCCATGTTCTCGATGGGCAGGTTCACGAAGATTTGTGGGTGCATGACAGGCTCCTGAAGGGTAAGGACGGTAAGGGGTAACCGGGGATTTGGCAAAGGGGAAGGGGGAAAGGGTTCAAGTCGCGGGCTTTTGCGCCACGGCCTGCAGGTTGGCCAGGCCGTCTTCAAAGTCCTGACCGACCATGCGGTCCATGTCGAACACCAGGTGCGCAATCTTGGCCAGGTAGGGCACGGGGCCCTGCATGGCCCAGGTCACGCGCGTGGCATCTGCACCTTCGGGCTGCAGAGTGAATTCCACCTGGTTGTGCGCTTCAAAGGGTTTCACAAAATCGAGCTTCATGCCCACGCGGCGGGGCGCAGTGGCCTCGACGATTTCCATGCTGCCCACGCCCACCTTGTCGCTCTGCCACGCGTAGCGTGCGCCAGGGCCGCCAGCAGGACGAGGGCGATGGTCTTGACCATGGGGGTGTCCTTCGCGCCGGGCATCAGCCGCGCAGGGCTTCGAGGTCGCGGAACTGCTCGGCGCCCTCCACCCCGGCAAAGTCTTCCATTTCGTAGAGCGGGCGCACCTCGATCTCGGCATCCAGGCCCTCGCCGCGCGGATTGGGAAAGCGGCGGGTCCATTCCAGCGCCTCGTCGCGGCTGCGCACCTGGATGAGTGTGTAGCCCGCCATCAGCTCCTTGGTCTCGGTGAAAGGGCCGTCGGTGACGGTGCGGGTGCCGCTGGCGCTGTAGCCCACGCGCCAGCCTTTGGACGAGGGCTGCAGCCCGCTGGCGTCAAGCAGCACCCCGGCACGCGCCAGTTCTTCGTGGTAGCGGGCCATGGCGGCCATCAGGGCAGCGGTGGGCATGCAGCCCTGTTCGGATTCGGCGGTGGCCTGGACGATGATCATGAAACGCATGGTGACTCTCCGGGTGGTGTGGACAACAAGACAACGGACCCTGCGGACCTGCAGGGCCGCGCCCGCTTCACCCCTACGACGAACGGGCCTCGCCCATTTCGACACGCGGCGGGCCTACCGGAGTGATGGTGTCGGCATCTCTCTTGCTATCTTGCTACCCAGTGATCCGGCCCCTGCGCCCGATACAATTTGTTAATGGTTTGTAAAGACCCCTTCCTCGCACTGCGCGAACCTGCGCCAGCCCCACCCGGTGTCCTACCCATGAAACGAGGAACGAAACCTCCACGCCCGCGTCCACGGCACCTGGCACTGGCCCCCCTGGCCCTGTTGTTTGCCTGGACGGCCAGCGCCCACGCGCAGGCGGACATGGCCGATCTGCCGCTTGAGCAACTCATGCAGATGCAGGTGACCACGGCCAGCCGGTATGTGCAGACGGCCCTGGAGGCGCCCGCCGCGGTGAGCGTGGTCACGGCCGAGGACATCCAGCTGTTTGGCTACCGCACGCTGGCCGATGTGCTGGCCAGCATGCGCGGGCTGTATGTGTCGTACGACCGCAGCTACCACTACGTGGGCACAAGGGGCTTTGCCACGCCGGGCGACTACAACACGCGGGTGCTGTTGCTGGTCAACGGCGTGCGTTTCAACGACAACGTCTACGACCAGGCGAGCATCGGCACGGACTTTCCCATCGACCTGGACCTGGTGGAGCGGGTGGAGTTTGTGCCGGGCCCGGGGTCGGCGGTGTACGGCGCCAACGCTTTTTTTGGCGTCATCAACGTCATCACGCGCGACGGACGCCAACTCGCGGGAGCGCAGGTAAGCGCCGAAGCGGGCAGCCATGGCAGCGCCAAGCTGCGCTTTTCTCTGGGCACCGTCGATGCGCAGGGGCGCGACTGGCTGATTGCCGCCACGCGGTCCTCCACGCGCGGAGCGGACCTGTACTACCCCGCGTTCGATAGCCCGTCCAGCAACGGGGGCGTGGCGCACCACATGGACTTTGACCGCAGCACCCAGTTGTTTGCGCGCATGCGGCACGAGGGACTGACGCTGACACTGGCCCATGGCGAACGCACCAAGGGCGTGCCCACGGGCGCGTTCTCGCAGGTGTTCAACGACCCGCGCTCCCGCTTCATCGACACCAGCTC
>DATLGV010000353.1:0-6180 GCA_035540275.1 Acidovorax sp.
CTTCCGAATTCCGCATCCGCACCGAACGCGGCAACCTGCGCATGGTGCTGATCAGCAGCGTGGCGATCGAATGGGACGGAGCTCCCGCCGTGCTCATGTGCGGCATGGACATGACGCACCAGAGCGAGATCGAGGCCCAGCTGCGCGAGAGCGAGCAGAACTTCCGGCGCCTGTTCGAGAACATGCAGGACGTGTACTACCGCACCGATGCGCAAGGCATCGTGCAGCATGTGGGCCCGGGCGTGCGCCGGGTGCTGGGCTACGAGCCCCACGAAATCGAAAGCCGCACCGCCGAGTCGTACTACCCCCAGAGCACCGACCGCGACGCTTTCAAGGCCGCGATCATGGAGCATGGCGAGGTGTCGGACTTTCCGGGCCAGATGGTGCGCCGCGACGGCACCGTGATCGACATCTCCATCAGCAGCCACGCGCTGTACGACCATGCCGGCAATTTTGCGGGGGTCGAGGGCATCTACCGCGACGTGACCCAGCGCAAGAACCTGGAGCGCGAACTTCAGCGCCTGGCCACCACCGACATGCTGACGGGCATTGCCAACCGCCGCGCGTTTCTGGAATGTGCTGAATCGGCCTATGCGCACTCGCGCAGCCACGGCGAGCCGCTGACCTTGCTGATGCTGGACCTGGACCACTTCAAGGCCATCAACGACCGTTTCGGCCACCTGGAGGGTGACCGTGCGCTGATGGCGTTTGCGCAGGCCATCAAGGGCCAGCTGCGCGCCAGCGACGCCGTGGGGCGCCTGGGCGGCGAAGAGTTTGGCGTGCTGCTGCCGCTGACCACGCTGGCCGAGGGCCTGGAAGTGGCCACGCGCATGCTGCACGGCATCCGCGCGCTACAGCTCACGGACGATGCAGGCCACAGCTACCGCATCACCACCAGCCTGGGGGTGGGCACCTTCCGCCAGAGCGACCGCAGTCTGCGCGACATGCTCGACCGTGCCGACCAGGCGCTGTACCTGGCCAAGCACCGGGGACGCAACCAGGTGGCATCGCTCGAAGCGCAGGACGAATAAGCGCCAAGAGCCGGTGGGCGATCCCGCTGGGGTTGCGCAGCAGCCTTGGCAGGAGAGGACGCCAGACGTGGTGGCGCACGGTGCTGTCGGTAATGCCCAGGGCCCTTGGCTGACTACAGCCGCATCCGCTCCTGCTGCAGGTTCCACAGGCAGGCGGCGATGCCCAGCAGCATCTCCATCACATGCTCCGATCCGCTACAGGACAGCTCCAGGTCATCGATGATCATGGCCAGCTGCGAGATGGCGTCCTCCGGCTCGGCGCCGCCGCCGCTGCGGGCCACTTCGGCGATGGCGATCAGGACATCGGTGCGGTTCATGGCTGGACCAGGGGCCAGGCGTTGCGGGTCTGGATGCTGCGGAGCGCCGGTGGCCTGGGTGGCACGCGCAGGACCGCCTAGCGCGCCGACAGCGCCAGCTGCGCCGGGCTGGCCCCGCCACCCTGCAGCGCAGTGGCCGTGGGCGCCGGGCCGCCTGCCGGCCACCGGGGGGCGGCCGCCCCCGGCAAGGCTGCATCAGGCACCAGGCGGAACTGGTGGATCACCTCCAGCAGGCGCCGCACCTGGTTTTTCATGCCGGTCGAGGCGGACGAGCTGTCATCCACCAGAGCGGCATTCTGTTGCGTGGCCGCGTCCAGCTGGCGCACGGCCTCGCCGATCTGGGCAATGCCCCGGGCCTGCTCCTGCCCCGCGTCCTTGATGGCGGTGATGAGCGACACCACCTGGTTCACATGGTGCACGGTATTGGCCACGCGCTCGCCCGCCTGCCCCACCAGGGTCGACCCGCGCTCCACGCCCTGCACGCTGGCCGAGATCAGGCCGCGAATCTCCCGGGCCGCCATGCTGCTGCGCTGCGACAGCCCCCGCACCTCGCCGGCCACCACGGCAAAGCCCCGGCCCTGTTCGCCGGCACGGGCAGCCTCCACCGCCGCATTCAGCGCCAGCAGATTGGTCTGGAAGGCGATGTCGTCGATCACCTTGATGATGTCCGTGATCTTCTGCGACTGGGTCTTGATCTCCTGCATGGTGGCGATCACGTCGCGCATCACGCTGCCGCCTTCATTGGCCACATTGCTCGCCTCCTGCGCCAGGGCGGTGGCGCGCTGGGCGTTGTCGGTGTTGTGTTGCACCGTGATGGTCAGCTGCTCCATCGACGCGGCCGTCTCCTGCAGGTTGGACGCCTGCACCTCGGTGCGACGCGCCAGGTCCTCGGTGCCTCCGGCCATCACCACGGCCTCGTGGGCGACGGTTTCGGTGCTGGCCCGCACCTCGGTGATCACGCGCACCAGCTGGTGGTTCATCTCGCGCAGGGCCCTCAGCAGCTCGGCGGTCTCGTCGTTGCCGCGCACATCGATCTGAGCCGTCAGGTCGCCCCCGGCCACGGTGCGTGCCAGCGCCACGGCCTGACGCAGCGGCCGCGAGATGGAGCGGGTGATGACCCAGGCCATCGCAGCGCCCACCAGCAGCGCCAGGGCGGTGGCGGCCAGCATCCACCAGTGGATGGTGTCGCTCATGGCACGGGCTCCCGCAAACTCTGCCGCGGCCACGTTGATCTGCAGCGCAACCAGCCGTTCGATGGCATCCTGCACCTTGAGCGCATTGGGACGGATCTGGGTGATGTACAGCTCCGATCCATCGTCGTACTTGCCAGCCACCAGCGCGGCCGATGCAGGGATCAGGCCCTTGTCCAGATAGGTGGCATTGGCATCGGCAAAGGCCTGCGCCAGGGCCTGCTCCTCGGCCCCCAACGGCTTGGCGGCGTAGTCCTTCCACAGGACCTGGATGCGCTCAACATTGGCGCTCAGGGCCGCGTGGCTGGCCTTCAGGTTGCTGGTGCCGGGGTCCATCAGCATGTCCATCACCAGCACGCGGTTGCGCTGCGTCAGATGGCTGATCTCGGCCAGCACCCCCATGGGCACGGTGCGGTCGCCATACAGCGCGGCGCTGCGCTCAGTCAACCGCTTGGCGCCGCTGATGCCGCCGGCCGCCAGGGCCGAGATGAGCAGCAACAGCACGGCAAATGCCAGGGCCAGGCGGGTACCAATTTTCATTTTTTGAAGCATCTGAATCTTTCGTGAAGGTCCACCAGGGCGCCGCCGTCTTGTGGGGGCCAACGCGTGCTGCCGCAGAGCCCAAGCCGTGGGCGCGGCACTTTGGCCCCGCGCCAGGCCCCTGGTTGTCTGCGAAAGATACTAATTGTTTCAAGTGACAGATTAATGACGGAAAGAGAAACCCTGAACCGTCACGGCAGCCGTTAAAATCTGCGCCGTTTTGCTAGGATGGGCGCCCAGAGCGCCCGCACCGTTGATGATGCGTTGCGCGGATTTCCATCTGCCTCAGAAAAATCAGCACCACCTTTCGTTATTCATAAAAACCATTAACCCAAACACATGAAATATATTTACTCCGCTGTTCTGCTCGCCATGAGTCTGTGGCAGGCGGTGCCTGCCAGCGCACAAGCCGTGACGGGCGCCGGGTCGTCGGCAGCCGCACCCATCTACCGCAGCTGGGCCAAGGCCTATACCAAGGCCACCGGTACCGCGGTGGACTATGACCCGGTGGGGTCCAGCGCGGGCATGAAAAAAATCCAGCAACAGGCCGTGGGATTCGGCGCAACCGATGTGTACCCCGCAGACAAGGACCTGATCGAACAGGGCCTGCTGGCACTGCCCGTGGCCATCACCGGCATCAGCCCCATCGTCAACCTGCCCAAGGTGCAAAACGCCCAGTTGCGCCTCACGGGCGAGGTGCTCAGCCGCATCTTCATGGGGGAGATTGGCCGCTGGAACGCCCCCGAAATCACGGCCCTGAACCCCGACATCTCCCTGCCCGACCTGCCCATCAAGGTGGTGGTGCGTGCCGATGGCTCCGGCACCACCTACAACTTTGCAGACTACCTGGGCAAGGTGAGTCCGAAATGGAAAACCGCGTATGGCACCAAGACCAGCATTGCCTGGCCTGCGGGAGTGCTGGCCTTCAAGGGCAGCGACGGCGTGGCCAAGGCCGTGCGCGACACCGTGGGCGCCATGGGGTATGTGGACCACGGCTATGTGGCTGAATACGGCCTGGCCTCTGTGCAGATGAAAAATGCCGACGGCGTTTATGTCAAACCGTCCATCGATGCCTTCAAGGCGGCGCTCGCCAACAGCGATTGGTCGGCCACCGGGGTTTTCAACAGCACCTTGACACAGCGGCCCGGCAAATCGGTGTGGCCCATCACCATGGGCACGTTCGTGGTGTTCCCCAAAGTCACCCAGAACCCCGACCAGACGTCCCAGGCGCTTCGGTTCATTCTCTGGTCGTTCCTCAATGGCGACACCCTGGTGCAGGAAAACAATTTCGTCCGCCTGCCAGACCGGGTCCAGGCCTCGGCGTTCAAAATGATCACTTCCATTCGTGATAATCAAGGCAAACCACTGGGCATGAGCCTGATTTCTTCCTTCAATCGCCCAGCCCAGTAAATGGTTTGGCTTCGCATGGATTGATTTTTCAATTAATTCTCCGAAGCCATGGCGCCTCAATAATCCGGTGGGGCGATGGCAATACCACGGGATAATGCCGCCACCATGGAAATCGAATTCAAGTTCTGCATCCCGTCCGAGCGCCTGGCCGCCGTGCAGGCGGCCGTGCGCCGGGGCCGGCATGCAGCCCTGCGCATGGAGGCGCGCTATTTCGACACGCCCGATGGCGCCCTGGCGTCCCGCGGCATTGCGTTTCGCCTGCGGCGTGAGGGTGACCAGTGGGTGCAGACCGTCAAGGCGCTGGGCGACGGTCCGCTGGACCGGCAAGAGCACAACGCCGCCCGCGGCCCAGCCACTGCAGGCACAGCACCCGAACCCATGCCCCAGTTGCATGCCGGCACCCTGGCGGGCACCCGGCTGCTACAGGCACTGCAGGCCGCCAGCGGCCCGCTGGCCGAAACCTATGGCACCGAGATGGACCGGGTCACCCGCGACATCACCCGCCAGGGGGCCGTGGTCGAGCTGGCACTGGACACCGGCCGGGTCGTGGCCCACCGGGGCACGCCGCAGCAGGCCGAAGCCCCCATTTGCGAGTTGGAGCTGGAACTCAAGGCCGGGCCCGTAGCGGGCCTGGCGGCGCTCGCCACCCAGTGGTCCGCGCGCCACGGGCTGTTTCTGAGCACCCTGTCCAAGGCCGAGCGGGGCGAGCGGCTGCTGGCCACGCCCGGCGGCAGGCCTGCACGCAAGCCCCGGCCGCTGCCCCCCGCCCACGCGCTGTTGCCGCCAGGGCCCGTGCTACAGCGCGCCGTGGTCGCGCATTGCCTGCAGCAGATGCTGGGCCCTGCCAGCGACATCGCCGAAGGCGCGAACGACGCCGAGCAGGTGCACCAGTTGCGCATCGGCATCCGCCGCCTGCGCACCGCCCTGCGCGAGCTGGCACCGCTGGCCCCGGGCCACTTCGACCCCGCCTGGGAGCCGCCCCTGGTCCAGGTGTTCCAGCAACTCGGGCACCTGCGGGACCGCAGCCAGGTGATGGAGCGCATCGAGGCCGAACTGCGCGCCGCCGCAGCGCCGCCCCTGCTGTTGCAACCGGGCGGCGACCCAGGGCCGGCCACCGCCGCGCACATCGTGCGCAACGCGGCCTTCCAGGGCGCGCTGGTAGGCCTGATGGCCTTCACCACCCTGGGGCTGGATGCCACCGGCAATGACCCGGGGGGGCTGGACGCCCGCGCCACGCGCCGCCTGCTGCAGCAGCGCCTGCGCGCACTGCATGCCCAGGTGCAAAAAGGCGCAAAGGGTTTTGCCACGCGCACGCCGCAGGCACAGCACCGGCTGCGCAAACGGCTCAAGCGCCTGCGCTACCTCACCGAATTTGTGGCGCCCGCACTGGATGCGCACAGCACCCGGTTTCTGGACAGCCTGCAGCCCGCGCTGTCGGCACTGGGCCGCCTCAACGACGAGCGCGTGGCCGCCGCGCTGTACCGCGAACTGGCAGAGTCAGGCGAGCCAGACGCCTGGTTTGGCGTAGGCTGGCTGGCGGGGCGGCAGGCACAGTCGGTGGCGGCCTGCGTACAGGCCTTGGCGCAGTTGGAGGAAGCGCCCCGCCTGCGCAAAGCCGGCAAACGCTGAAGGCCTGCCTGCACGGCACAATCGGCAGCATGACGGCCCCTTCTCCCTCCCGGCGCCCGCCGC
>DATLGV010000354.1:0-4103 GCA_035540275.1 Acidovorax sp.
GCCTGTACCGGCCCTCCGCCGCCTGGCCCAAGCCCTATGTGGCCATTGGCGTACCGCTGATCGCTGCCCCGACAGACGAAGAGGCCGACTACCTGGCCAGCAGCACCTACCAGCGCGTGCTGGGCATCTTGACGGGCGACCGCCGCCGCCTGCTGCCGCCCATCGAAAACTACGCCGCGCGCCTGCAACCGCAGGAGCGTGCAGCGATTGGCGACTTTCTGGCCGCAGCCGTGATTGGCGGGCCGGACACGGTGCGTGCGGGGCTGGCGCGCCTGAGCGAAGCCACCGGCGCTGACGAGCTGATGCTGGTGAGCGATGTGTACGACCCGGCGCTGCGTTTGCGCTCGCTGGACATCGCGGCCCAGGCGCACGCCTCGCTGGCCCAGGCGGCCGTGGCGGCCTGAGCGCCGGTTCGCGCTTCAGCGCGCCAGGTAGCCGCCATCCACGGGGTAATACGCCCCGGTCACAAACGACGCCTTGCTGGACGCCAGCCACGCCACCAGCTCGGCCACCTCTTCGGGCTGCCCCAGGCGGCCAATGGGGTGGGCCCCGACCAGCATGGCGTTGATGCCGGCGTCCTGCTCCAGCCCGCTGATCATGGGCGTGTGGATGAAGGCCGGGCCCACGGCATTGACGCGCACGCCATGCGCGCTGTATTCGATGGCCGCCGCCTTGGTCAACCCCGCCACGCCGTGCTTGGCTGCCGTGTAGGCAGGCGCCGTGGCAAAGCCCACAGAACCCAGGATGGAAGCCATGTTGATGATGGCGCCGCCACCGTTCTTCAGCATCGCGGCGATCTGGTACTTCATGCCGTAGAACACGCCCGACAGGTTGATGTTGATGACCTGCGCCCAGCCATCCAGCGGGTAGTCGGCCGTGGGCGCCTGCGGGCCGCCGATGCCCGCGTTGTTGCAGGCCACGTCCAGGCGGCCGTAGTGGGCGACGGTGCGCTGCACCAGCGCCTCGCAGTCCCCGGGCTTGCCCACGTCGGCCGCCACAAAGATCGCGTCGCCACCCGCCGCACGCACCAGCGCGGCGGTTTCCTCGCCCGCCTGCACATTCACGTCCGACACCACCACCTTGGCGCCTTCGCGCGCCCACACCAGCGCAATCGCGCGCCCGATGCCCGAAGATGCACCCGTTACCAATGCCACCTTGTTCTTCAGCATGAAAGACCCCTTGCTGGTTCAAAACGCCTGCAACCCGATGCCACAGATCGCTTTTCATTCTGCGCGCGCAATGCGTCAGCACCTTGACCTGGGTCATGCCCCGGGCAAGGGCGCAGGCTGGCAGCGATTGGCCTGGGGTAGCGGCTACCATCAGGGGCTGCTGGGCCCACGGCGGATGTCTGTCCGTTGTCGGGCCGCCTGATTTCCAAGCTGATACCCCATCACCCACGCCCGCATCTGCATGCCCGCTTTTTCCTTTGAAGCCCTGGACGCCCAGGGCCAGACCCGCAAGGGCCTCCTGGAGGCCGACACCGCCAAGGCCGCCCGCAGCCTGCTGCGGGCCCAGGCGCTGGTGCCGCTGGCGGTGGATCCGGTGCAAACGGGCCAGTCGCTGGACGGCCGGTCCGCCAGCCTGGGCCAGCGCCTGTTCACCCGGCCGGTGTTCAGCGCGAGCGGGCTGGCCATCTGGACCCGGCAGATCGCCTGGCTGGTGTCGTCGGGCCTGCCGCTGGAGCGTGCGCTGACCGCGCTGTCCGAAGAAGCCGACGATGAGCGCCAGCGCCACCTGGTGGCGGCCCTGCGCGCCGAGGTCAACGCGGGCGCCACCTTTGCCCGCGCGCTGTCGCAGCACCCACGCGAGTTCTCTGACATTTACTGCGCCGTGATCGGTGCGGGCGAGCACAGCGGCAACCTGGGCCTGGTGCTGGAACGCCTGGCCGACGACCTGGAAGAACGCCAGGCGCTCAAGGCCAAGCTGGTGGGCGCTGCACTGTACCCGGCCATCGTGACCCTGGTGGCCATCGTGATCGTGCTGTTCCTGGTGGGCTATGTGGTGCCGCAGGTGGCCAGCGTGTTTGCAGGCACCAAGCGGGCGCTGCCGTTCCTGACGGTGGCCATGCTGGGCCTGAGCGCCTTTGTGCGCAGCTATGGCTGGGTGATGCTGATTGCTTCCATTTTGATAGCGATTGGGGCGAGATGGGCGCTCACTATCGGCCATATTCGCGAGAAATTCGATGCCGCCTGGCTCAATCTGCCCTTGGTGGGCAAACTGGCGCGCGGCTACAACGCAGCACGGTTCGCAGGCACGCTGGCCATGCTGGCGGGCGCCGGGGTGCCGATCCTGAAGGCCTTGCAGGCCGCCGCCGAAACGCTGAACAACCGCGCGCTGCGTGCCGACGCGCTCGACGCGCTGGTGCTGGTGCGCGAAGGCGCTCCGCTGGCGTCGGCCCTGGCGCAGAAAAAGCGCTTTCCGGGCCTGCTGTCGATGTTTGCGCGCCTGGGCGAGCAGACCGGGCAACTGCCGGTGATGCTGCAGCGCGCGGCGCGCCAGCTCTCGGCCGAGGTCCAGCGCCGCGCCATGGCGCTGGCCACCATCCTGGAACCCCTGCTCATCGTGGGCATGGGCCTGATCGTGATGCTGATCGTGCTGGCCGTGCTGCTGCCGATCATCCAGCTCAACCAGTTTGTAAAGTGACTTTATGGCGGTGACCTTAGACGACAAGCTGGTAGTCGCGATCTCCTCGCGCGCCCTGTTCAATTTTGAGGAAGAGAACCGCGTCTTCGAGCACGACAACGACCGCGCCTATGTGGACCTGCAGCGCCAGCGGCTCGACGTGCCTGCTGCGCCGGGCGTGGCGTTTTCGCTGGTGCGCAAGCTGCTCGCGTTCAATACCTCCGAGCACCAGCGCGTGGAGGTGGTGCTGCTGTCGCGCAATGACCCGGTGAGCGGCATGCGCGTGTTCCGCTCCTGCCATGCCCATGGGCTGCCCACCATCCAGCGCGGCGTGTTCACCCAGGGGCGCGACCCGTTTCGCTACCTGCGGCCGCTGGGTGCGCACCTGTTCCTGTCCGCCAACGAGGCCGACGTGCGCGAGGCCCTGCACCTGGGCTACCCCGCGGCACGGGTGGTGACGGAATCGGTGCAGGCGGGTGACTCCAACCCCCACGAAGTGCGGATTGCGTTTGACGGCGACGCGGTGCTGTTCTCTGATGAGGCCGAGCGCGTGTACCAGGCGGAAGGTCTGGCAGCCTTTCAGCAGCACGAAACCGACAAGGCCGCGCAGCCCTTGCCCGACGGCCCGTTCAAACCCCTGCTGGCCGCCTTGCACCGCCTGCAGTCGGCGGGCGAGGCTGGTGGCACCGGCATGCGCATCCGCACCGCACTCGTCACCGCCCGCAGCGCCCCCGCGCACGAGCGCGCCATCCGCACCCTGATGGACTGGAACATCGCGGTGGACGAGGCGATGTTTCTGGGGGGCCTGCCCAAGGGCGAGTTTCTGCGCGAGTTCGAGCCCGATTTCTTCTTTGACGACCAGACCGGCCACGTCACCTCGGCAGCGCGCCATGTGCCTGCGGGCCATGTGAACAGCGGCATCTCGAATCTGGTGCGGGTCACGGGGAACTGACCGCCGGCGCCTCGGCTGCAGGCTGGCGCGCTTTGCCACCCTCCGTCCCGCAGCCCTTGCGCAAAGTTCTGCAAAGACTTGCAACGGGTGGTGAAAGCCTGCAAAGCCCCGGTTGCAAACCACCGCCCTCGCCCCCCATGTGCCACCATGGCCATTGAGCATTGAGATTTCGAAGGAGAACACTTTGCGCATTCGCACATCCCGGGCACCCCTGGAGCTGCAAAAACCTGTCCTGGCGGCGGTGGCCCTGTGGGCAGCCTGTGCAGCCGTGGCACAAACACCCCCATCCCCCCCAGCCTCTGCCCAGCCAGCGGAGACATACGCGGCCACAGAGCCCGCAGCGGCAGTGAGCCCGGGCGAACTGAAGGCCCAGCGCGAATTCAAGATGCTGGACTTCAACGGAGACGGCAAGCTCAGCCGCTCCGAGGTAAAGCTGTTCCCACGCCTGGCGGCGGCCTTCGACGAGGCCGACACCGACGGCGACGGCTTTGTGTCGTATGCCGAAGTCCGCGCCTTTGCCGCCAAGTAC
>DATLGV010000355.1:0-6934 GCA_035540275.1 Acidovorax sp.
CCCCACCGCCCCACATGCCCACCACCTTGCGGGACGCCGCCTTGCGCGACGACTGGCGCGCCTGGGCCAGTGCCTGGGCTGCGCTGGACGCAGGCCCCGTGGCCGACCTGCTGCGCCAGGCCGAGAGCGGCACGCCCGTGCAGCTGACCCTGTGCGGCGAACGCAATGCGCTGGGCTTCCACACCGCTCCGCGCGGCCTCGCACAGCGCCTTCAGGGCCTTTTTCGCCCCATGCGCTGGTCGAACATGCTGGTGAAGCTATGAAAATAATAGCAAGAGACATTCCGCCCCGCGCCGCCTGGGCGCTGGAGCAGGCTGGCGTCCACCCGCTGCTGGCACGCCTGTACGCCGCGCGCGGTGTGCAGGCCAAGGACGAGCTGGACGATGGCCTGGGCCGCCTGCTGCCGCCCAGTGGCGACCAGGGCTTGAAGGGCATTGACGCGGCCGCCCGCCTGCTGGCCGATGCCATGGCACAGCACAAACGCCTGGTGATCGTGGCCGACTACGACTGCGACGGCGCCACCGCCTGCGCCGTGGGTGTGCGCGGCCTGCGGCTGCTGGGCGCGCAGAACGTGGACTACCTGGTGCCCGACCGCGTGACCGACGGCTATGGCCTCACCGCTTCCATCGCCCGCCGCGTGGCCGAGCGGGGTGCTGACGTGCTCATCACCGTGGACAACGGCATCGCCAGCGTGGACGGCGTGGCCGAGGCCAAGGCACTGGGCCTGCAGGTGCTGGTGACCGACCACCACCTGCCCGGCCCCGAACTGCCGGCGGCCGATGCCATCGTCAACCCCAACCAGCCCGGCTGCCCGTTCGAGAGCAAGTCCATGGCCGGGGTGGGCGTGATGTTTTATGTGCTGCTGGCGCTGCGCGCTGAGCTGCGGGCACGCGGTGTCTTCGACGCCACCACACAGCCCAAGCTCGACCCGCTGCTCACCCTGGTAGCGCTGGGCACCGTGGCCGACGTGGTCAAGCTCGACGCCAACAATCGCCGCCTGGTCGCCCAGGGCCTCAAGCGCATCCGCGCGGGGCAGATGCCTGCGGGCATCGCCGCCCTGTTCCACGCCGCCGGCCGCAAGGCGCCCGTGGCCACCACCTTCGACTTTGGCTTTGCCCTGGGCCCGCGCATCAACGCCGCAGGCCGCCTGGCCGACATGACGCTGGGCATCGAATGCCTGCTGACCGACAACGCCGCCCGCGCCGCCGAACTGGCCGCCACACTGGACGGCATCAACCGCGAGCGCCGCGAGATCGAGGGCGGCATGCGCGAACAGGCCATGCTGATGGCCGAGAGCCTGTTTGACGAGAGCGAGGAGCCCCCGCCCGCCATCAGCGTGTTCGACCCCGACTTTCACGAAGGCGTGGTCGGTATCGTGGCCAGCCGCATCAAGGACAAGCTGCACCGCCCCACCTTCGTGTTTGCGGCCAGCAGTGCGCCGGGCAAGGAGCACGAGCTCAAAGGCTCGGGCCGCTCCATCCCCGGCTTTCACCTGCGCGACGCGCTGGACCTGGTGGCCAAGCGCCACCCGGGCGTGATCCTGAAGTTTGGCGGCCATGCCATGGCCGCGGGCTGCACCGTGGCCGAGGAATCATTCGACGTGTTCGAGCAGGCCTTTGCCCAGGTGGCGCAAGAATGGCTGGACGCCGCCACCCTCACCCGCCGCATCGAAACCGACGGCCCGCTGGCCCCCGAGCACGTGCGCGCAGATATCGTGGACATCCTGCACCGCGAGGTTTGGGGCCAGGGCTTTGCGCCGCCCACTTTCAGCGAAGAGGTGCAGATCGTGAGCCAGCGCCTGGTGGGCGACGCCAAGAACCACCTGTCGCTCAAGCTGATGCACCAGGGCAGCCCCGTGGATGCCATCTGGTTCGGCCACACCGAGCAGCTACCCGCCCGCGTTGTGCTGGCGTTCCGCCTGGATGTGAACGAGTGGAAGGGCGAGCGCAGGGTGCAGTTTCTGGTCGAGGGGGCCCAGGTTCCGACAGGAACGAGTTCATCCACTGGTGTATGAAGTCTTCACAGTCGTATAAAACTCTGCGGCATAACGCCCCTGTTCGCGCGGTCCATAGCTGGAGCCCTTTCGCCCACCAAATGGAACGTGATAATCCACACCCGCCGTAGGCAAGTTCACCATCACCATACCCGCTTGGCTGTGCCGCTTAAAGTGCGTTGCAAATTTGAGCGATGTCGTTGCGATGCCCGCCGACAACCCAAATTCAGTGTCATTCGCGAGCGCCAGCGCTTCATCGTAATCGCGCGCACGAATGACGCTCACCACCGGGCCGAATATCTCCTCTCGATTGATTCGCATGCTTGGCGAAGTTTCAGTGAAAAGCGCTGGCCGGAGGTAGTGGCCAGGAGCGCCATCTGGGTTCTTGCCAAATGCCTGGCCACCTGTAACAAGTTTCGCGCCTTCGGCCTTGCCAATCGCAATGTATTCAAGATCCTGTGCCAACTGCCTCTCATCGACCACTGGACCGATGTCGGTACCAGCTTTGCGGGCATCGTCAACCTTTAATGACTCGATCTTGCGGACAAGCTCAGTAACAAAGCGGTCATGGATGCCTTGCGTCACGATCAAACGGGAGGAGGCCGTGCAACGCTGACCCGTAGAGAAGAAGCCGCTGTTTACAGCTGCTCCAACAGCCACGTCAAGCTCCGCATCATCCAATACGATCATCGGGTTTTTACCGCCCATTTCCAGCTGGAACTTGGCCCTCCGTGCAACACAAGCCTGCGCGATTCGTTGCCCGGTGGCGACGGACCCCGTGAAACTGATGGCTTGGACTCTTTTGTCTTCCACGAGGATCTGCCCGACTTCGGAGCCACGCCCCATTACCAGGTTGAAGACTCCCGCAGGCAATCCAGCACGATGAAGGATGTCGGCAAGAGCCCATGCGCTACCTGGCACCAGTTCCGCCGGTTTGAAAACGACCGTATTGCCGTACGCCAGTGCTGGCGCAATTTTCCAGGCGGGAATCGCAATCGGAAAATTCCAGGGAGTTATCAACCCGACGACACCCACCGGTTCGCGCGTCACTTCGACACCAACCCCGGGGCGTACGGAGGGCAAGATCTCGCCACCTGTGCGCAAAGCTTCTGCGGCAAAAAACTTGAAGATATTTCCTGCGCGAGCCACTTCGCCGATGGCTTCAGGCAGTGTCTTGCCTTCTTCCCGCGCAAGAAGATCTCCCAATTCGTTGCGACGGGCCAGGATTTCAGCGCCAGCCGCATCCAGGATGTCGAACCGTTGTTGCGGAGTGGACAGTCCCCATTTCTCTTGGATCTTCGCGGCTGCAGAGATCGCTTCCAGTACTTGGGAGGCATCCGCCAGCGCGTATTCACCTATCAAGTCCCGGGTGTCAGACGGGTTGATGTTGCGATAGATTTGGGAGCCGTCAACCCATTCACCGTTGATGTAGTTCTTGAACATGAAAATGGCCCGAAGCTTTAAGTAACTGCGCCCAGAGACCATGGGACAAATTCGTTTTGCCCGTAGCCATGCAGTTCGCTCTTGGTTTTCTCACCTGAAGCGACTCTCAGGATAGATTGAAAAATCTGCTCGCCCATCGCGTCCACCGTGACGTCACCGTCTGCGATGTTGCCGCAGTTGATATCGATGTCTGATGCTTGCCTGCGCCACAGAGCGGAGTTTGTCGCCAACTTCATCGACGGCGCAGGCGCACAGCCGTACGCCGAGCCGCGCCCTGTCGTAAAACAAATCAGGTTGGCACCACCGGCAACTTGTCCGGTCGCACTGACGGGGTCGTAGCCAGGAGTGTCCATAAACACCAAACCACGGCGCGTTACCCGTTGGGCGTACTCCACCACCTCGACCAGGTTGGTGCTCCCCCCTTTGGCAACGGCACCCAGCGACTTCTCAAGGATGGTGGTGAGCCCCCCCGCCTTGTTACCTGCGGAGGGATTGTTGTTGAGGTCTGCCCCCATGCGATCACAGTACGCCTCCCACCAACGAATGCGCTGAAGCAGCTTTTCAGCGATCTCCTGACTTTCTGCGCGACGCGTCAACAGATGCTCAGCCCCATAAATTTCCGGGGTTTCAGAGAGAATGGCTGTTCCACCGTGGCGAACAAGGCGATCCATCGCGGCACCCAACGCAGGATTGGCCGTGATGCCGGAATAGCCGTCAGAACCTCCGCACTGCAAACCGACCACGAGGTGACTGGCGGAAACGGGGATGCGCTCGACCGCATTGGCCCGCTCTAAAAGGCCACGCACCGCCTGCACGCCCCGTTCCACCGCAAGCGCAGTACCTCCACTGTCTTGAATGGTGAAAGTCTGCAAGTTCATACCGGTGGTCAAACCCTCGACTTCAACCCAACGTTCGATCTGATTGGTTTCACACCCCAAGCCAATGACCAATACCGCAGCGAAGTTCGCATGCAGTGCGTACCCTGCAAGTGTTCGGCGCAGGATCGCGAGCCCCTCCCCTTCGGCATCGACGGCACACCCTGAACCATGCGTCAAAGCGACGACTCCGTCGATGTTGGGGAAACCGTCCAACTCTTGAGGATGAATATCTCGCCGGAACCGGTCGGCGATGGCACGGGCGACGGTGGCGGAACAATTCACGGACGTCAGGACGCCGATATAGTTTCGAGTCGCAACGCTGCCATTCGGCCGTACGATTCCCCGGAATGTGGCAGCATGATCCACACCCACTGTGGGGCGCGCATCTGCACACGCCATGTCAGCGGCGCCACGCTCGAAGACCCCCATGGCCAGGTTATGAACGTGCACATGCTCCCCGCAACGTATTGCCTGCGATGCAAAGCCGATGATCTGACCATAACGCCGCACCGGCGCTCCGACGGCAATGTCACGGATTGCAATTTTGTGGCCAGGTGGTACCAGCCCTAGAACCCTCACCTGCTCGTCGGACAAGACAGCGCCCGCGATCAGCTGTTGGCGTGCGATGAGCACATCGTCATCAACGTGCAGCCGGATGGTGAGGGACATCAGAGCGCTCCATTTCCCAGCAACCCGCGAGCGGCCAGGTTGTTGATGAATGCTCGCAAGCCAAACTGCCAGGGTGCAGCCTGTTCGCTGTGCGCAACCCGGTTACACAACGCCCCAAGATGACTGCTGCGAATTGAAACCCTGTCACCCACCTTGTGTGTAAAGCCGGCACCAGGTTCGCCTCGGTCCTGTGTGGGCGCAAACAAGGTGCCCAGGAACAGCATGAAACCGTCCGGATACTGGTGGGCTGCGGTGGTTTGAGCGACAAGTTCTTGTGGATCACGGCTGATCTGGGACATCGAATTGATGCCATGGAGCGCAAAGCCATCCACGCCTTCCACGGTGAGATGAACAACCTCTTCGCGAACATCGTCGAGATTGAAGGTTTCATCAAAAAGGCGGATGAACGGGCCAATCGCACAGGAGGCGTTGTTGTCTTTGGCCTTGCCCAGCAACAAGGCACTGCGTCCTTCAATATCTCGAAGGTTGACATCGTTCCCTAAAGCTGCGCCAACAATGCGCCCCTGGCTATTGACTGCCAGCACCACCTCCGGTTCAGGATTGTTCCAACTGGAGTCAACGCGGATACCGACATCAGCACCAGTACCCACACTCGCCAGAACCGGCGCTTTGGTAAAAACCTCGGCGTCGGGACCGATCCCCACCTCAAGATACTGCGACCAGATTCTTTGCTGCAACAGCAAGCGCTTGAGGGCCTGCGCTTGTTCCGAACCAGGTTTGATGGCCGACAAATCACTGCCGATTTGCGCCTGCACCGTCTCACGAACGGTCTGGGCTTTGGCGGGGTCCCCCCCAGCCTGCTCCTCAATGACGCGTTCAATGAGACTCGCAGCAAAAGTCACCCCGGCAGCCTTCACGACCTGAAGATCACACGGTGCGAGAAAGAATGGGGCTCGCAAGTCGCGCTGCGACTCGTCACTGTTGGCCAGAATATCTTCCACGCTTCCGATACGCTCACCAGCCACGGCACGCAGTGCCTGTACCGGATCCTCTCGCTCCAGCAGCGTACTGACAGTAACGAAGTCCGCAGTAACGTCATACACCCCATCACTTCGCACCACCACCACCGCCGGTCCTGCCTGGACGCCAGGGCGCCAGACACGTGCCACCAACGTACCGGCATATCCGTCATCCGGCAAGGCGCGCGTGAGACTCATATTCAGTGCCTGCATGCTCATTGCGCGATCACGCGGGCCTCGTCCGCGAGTTTCTTCATGTCAGGCAATGCAATGCCCATGTGCTTCTGGTAAATCTTGTTCAACTCACCATTGGCCGCATTCTTCTCTACCCAATCGTTGACCCACTTCATCAGCTCGGCATCGTTTTTGCGCAGACCGATAGCCAGCGGGGTGGCACTCAGCGCAAACTTGATCTCCAAATTTTTGGCAGGATTCTTTTGGACCAGCGTTTGCACAGTGAACGACGGCGTCGCGATGGCATCCACCTGACCAGCGATGAGCGCTGTATTCGCTGTGGCATCGTCCTCATAGCGAACCAAAGTGGCCCCCTTGGGGGCTTGCTTGGTCAGCACCAAATCTTGCAAATTTCCCCGAACAACGGCAACGCGCTTGCCATTGAGATCGTCCAGTTTTTCGATCGATGTGCCCTTGGATGCCCCCACGACGAGTTGATTCACGCTGTACGGTGCGGAGAAAGCGACCACCTTGGCACGCTCGGCCGTCACGGCAAACGAAGAGATAACAATGTCCGCCTTGCCTGTCATCAAAAATGGGATGCGGTTAGGTCCACTGACTTGAACGATTTCAAGCGGGACGCCCATGTCTTTTGCCAACGCACGTGCGACGTCAACGTCAGCCCCTTGGGGTTGCATCTGGGCATCGGTCATACCGTATGGGGGGACACTCAAGTCAATGGCCACAAGCAACTTTTTGCGTGCCTGGATTTCCTTGAGTGAGTCCGCGAAGGCCAA
>DATLGV010000356.1:0-8835 GCA_035540275.1 Acidovorax sp.
CGCTGGCGCTGGCCCAGCTCGCGCGCCGCACCGACCCCGATGCGGGCTACGAGCCGCTGTTGGTGGACCTGCTGCGCCCCGTGCTGGCGCAGTGCCTGGCGCACGGTGTGCGCATCGTCAGCAACTTTGGCGCGGCCAACCCCCACGGCGCTGCGCGCCGCATCCATGCGCTGGCGGCCGAGCTGGGCTTGGCCCGCCCGCGCATTGCCGTGCTGCAGGGCGACGATCTGAGCGGCCCTGAGCACCGCGCGCTGCTGCAGGGAGCCCTGGGCAGCGCCATGCCCACCGAGCCCATCGTCAGCGCCAACGCCTACATCGGCGCGCAGGCCATTGCCGATGCGCTGCGCGCGGGTGCCGACATCGTGGTCTGCGGCCGCGTGGCCGACCCGTCGCTGGTGCTGGGCCCTGCGCTCGCGCACTACGGCTGGGCGCTGGACGACTGGGACCGGCTGGCCCGCGCCACCATGGCCGGGCATCTGCTCGAATGCGGCGCGCAGGTGTCGGGCGGCTACTTTGCCGACCCGGGCTACAAGGACGTGCCGGGCCTGGCTCAGTTGGGCTACCCCATTGCCGAGATCGACGCCGACGGCCACTGCACCATCACCAAGCCCGCCGGCACGGGCGGCTGCATCACCGAACGCACGGTGAAGGAACAACTGCTGTACGAGCTGCACGACCCGGCGGCCTACCTCACGCCCGACGTGGTGGCCGACATCACCACCGCCCGCGTGACCACCGTGGGCGCGGACGCGGTGCGGCTGGAAGGCGTGCAGGGCCACGCGCGGCCCGCCACGCTCAAGGTCAACGTGTGTTTTGAATCCGGCTGGTTTGCCGAGGGCGAAATCTCCTACGCCGGCCCGCGCGCCGAAGCCCGTGCCCGCCTGGCGGGCGAGGTGCTGCGCGAGCGCTTGCAGGGCCTGGGCCCGTTGCGCATCGACCTGATCGGCGTGACCAGCATTTTTGGCGACGACACCAGCCGCTGGTTGGACGACCCCGCAGTCGGTGACGCCCGCGATGTGCGCCTGCGCGTCGCCCTGCAGCACCGCGACCACGCCAGCGCACAGCGCCTGCTGCGCGAGGTGACCGCGCTCTACACCTGCGGCCCCGCAGCCGGCGGCGGCGTGCGCACCGCCATGCGGCCACGCCTTGGCACGGTGTCGTGCCTGGTGCCGCGCGAAGCCGTGGCCGTGCGTTTTGAGATGGTGGATTAAGGAGTACACGCACCATGACAACCACCATCACCGTACCTCTGTACCGCCTGGCCCACAGCCGCACCGGCGACAAAGGCAACCGTTCCAACATCAGCGTCATTGCCTGGCACCCCGCGCTGTGGGATGTGCTGGTCGATCAAGTCACCGAAGCCGCCGTGGCGCAGCAGTTTGCCCAGCGCTGCCCGCGGCAGGTCACGCGCTACCTGTTGCCCCAGTTGCAGGCCATGAACATCGTGCTGGACGACGTGCTCGACGGCGGCGTGAACGATTCGCTCAACCTAGACAGCCACGGCAAGGCACTCAGCTACCTGCTGCTGGATATGCCCGTCACTGTGCCCGCCCACCTAGCTGCGCACGTTGGCGGCCCCACGGCCTAGACGCCCCATTTCGCTTTTCCATCCATACCAACACCAGGAGACAACATGACCCCTTCATCCCCCCGTCGCGCTCTGCTCGCTACTGCCGCCGTGCTGGCGCTGGGCGCACTGCACGCTCCCTCTGCGCTGGCCCAGGCGGCCGGTGCCTACCCTGCCAAGGCCATCACCTTCGTCGTGCCCTTTGCCGCAGGCAGCGCCACCGACCAGCTGGCGCGTGCGCTGGGCCAGTCGATCACCAACGACACCAGGCAGCCCGTGGTCATCGACAACAAGGCGGGCGCCAGCGGCATGATCGCCGCGTCCGCCGTGGCCAAGTCGGCGGCCGATGGCTACAGCGTGCTCATCACCACCAACACCACGCACGCCGCCAACGAGCACCTGTACAAAAAGCTCTCGTACGACCCGGTGAAGGACTTTGCGCCTGTCACCGGCCTGGGCAAGGGCGGCCAGGTGCTGGTGGTCAACGCCAGCGCGCCGTACAAGAACGTTGGCGAGTTGCTGGCCTTTGCCAAGAAGAACCCCGGCAAGCTCAGCTTTGGCAGCGGCAGCTCATCGAGCCGCATGGCGGGCGAAATGCTCAAGCAACTGGCCAGCGTCGACATCCTGCACGTGCCCTACAAGAGCAACCCGCTGGCCATCACCGACCTGCTGGGCGGGCAGATCGATTTGATGATCACCGACACCTCCACCGGCGTGCCGCAGGTCAAGGCGGGCAAGCTGCGCGCGCTGGGCTATTCCACGCAGAAGCGCAGCACCCAGCTGCCCGACGTGCCCACCATCGACGAGGCCGGTGTGAAGGGCTACGACATGGGCTACTGGTTTGCGGCCTACGTGCCCGCAGGCACGCCCGCGCCGGTGGTAGCGCGCCTCAACGAGCTGCTCACGGCGGCCACCAAGAGCGCAGCGGCCAAGAGCTTCTACGACAACGCAGGCTCCGAAGCCTGGACCACCACGCCCGATGAACTCGCCAAGTTCCAGGCCGTCGAAACCCAGAAATGGGGCAAGGTGATCAAGGCCGCCGGCATCGAGGCCGAATAAGCCACCGGCCCACCCACAGGCCCACCTACCGGGCCATTTCATTCCCGTTTTGCTTCTCGCAGCCTGCCTTCACCGGCAGGTCTGGGCGAAGACTTGCCCGCGCGCAGCGCAACAGACGCTGCCGCTTTGTTCCAGAGCCGCCCAAGCGGCCCATGCCACCACCCATCCAAGGAGACAGACACCATGAAACCGTTTCATGCATTCACCAAACTCGCGCTGACGGCCGCCGCAGCAGCAGCCATCACGGCCTGCGGGGGCAGCAGCAACGACGCGCCCAAGGGCCCGGCCCTCAAGCTGGCCATCACCGCCACCGAGGCCTTCCCCGGCACCTACGGCGACGTGGGCGAATACGAGCGCGTGACCGGCACCATCAGCGGCGAGGTGGACCCCAAGGACCCGAAGAACGCCGTCATCCAGGACCTGGCCCTGGCGCCCACCAATGCCAACGGCATGGTCGAGTACCAGGCCGACTTCGTCATGCTCAAGCCCAAGAACATGGCGAAGGCGAGTGGCGTGCTGCGCTACGACGCACCCAACCGCGGCAACATCCTCACCATGCTCAACCCCACGGCCACGCCCAGCGACGCGGTGTATCTGGAGCGCGGCTATGTGATGCTGTATTCGGCCTGGCAGGGCGACGTGCCCAAGAGCACCGCCGCACGCCTGACGGTGACCGTGCCCGTGGCGAAGAACAAGGACGGCAGCAGCATCACGGGCCCCTACCGTGCCGAGCTGGTGCCCACGGCCGCCAGCCCCGCGATGACGCTGCCCGGTGGCGTGTTCAACGGCACCATGATTCCCTACGAGCCCGCCAGCCTGGACAACACCCAGCCCGGCTACTCGCTCACCCGCCGCGCCAACGAGACGGATGCGCGCGTCGCCATTCCCGCTGCCGACTGGAAGTTCGCCACCTGCGACACAGGCACCAACGCCTTCCCTGGCACGCCCAGCCCCACCAGCGTCTGCCTGAAGGGCGGGTTCGACCCGGCCTATCTGTACGAACTGGTCTACGTGGCCAAAGACCCCAAAGTGATGGGCGTGGGCCTGGCTGCGCTGCGTGACACCGTCAGCTTCTTCCGCAGCAAGACGGCCGATTCCAGCGGCACCCCTAACCCGCTCGCAGGCCGCATCACGCACACGCTGGGGCAGGGCACCTCGCAGTCGGGCAACGCGATGAAGACCTTCCTGCACCTGGGCTTCAACCAGGCGCTGGATGGTGGCAAGGTGTTTGACGGCATGTACGCCCACGTGGCCGCGCGGCAGACCAACATCAACACGCGCTTTGCCGTGCCCGGTGGCGGCGGTGGCCTGCGCACCGACCACACGGCCTTCGGCCAGACGGCGCCGCGCGGGCTGGACAAGGACTACATGGACGACATCAGCGGCCGCCAGGGCGGCGTGATGAAGCGCTGCGCCGCCAACAACACCTGCCCCAAGTTCTTCCTGGGCCTGTCGGGCACCGAGTTCTGGCAGCTGCAGGGCTCGCCCGTGCTGACCGACGCCAACGGCGCCAAGGACCTGGCGCAGCCCGACAACGCCCGCATCTACTACTACGCCAGCACCCAGCACGGCGGGGCAGGGGGCACGGCCAGCATTGCCTATGCACCCACGCGCGCCACGTACCCCACGGGCACGGTGGTGCAGTTCAACGACACCTTCCGCGCGCTGTTCCTGAACCTGGAAGACTGGGTGGTGCGCGGCACGCAGCCGCCCGCCAGCCAGGTGCCCAAGCTGGCCGATGGCACGCTGGTGCGGCCCGAGGCGCTGAGCTTCCCGGCCATGAAGGGGCTGACCTGGGCGGTGGGCGGCGTGCAGACGCCCATCCCGGACTTCAGCTATCGCGGTCTGTACAACAACTTCCCGCTGTTCGACTTTGGCCCGCAGTACATCCCGCAGGACGAGGCCGGCATTGCCACCGTGCTGCCCCCGCGCAACCTGGGCCGCGACTACGCCATCCTGGTGCCGCAGGTCGATGCCAGCACGGGCCTCACCCGCGCCGGCATCCGCAGCGTGGAGGCGCGTGCGCCGCTGGGCACCAGCATCGAGTTCAACTACGTGGCCACGCCCGGCATCACCGACCTTGCCAACCTCACGGGCAGCTTCATCCCCTTCCACAAGACGCGCGCCGCGCGGCTGGCGGCGGGCGATGCACGCCCTTCGCTGGAGGAGCTGTACGGCACGCAGGATGGGTATGTGGCTGCGGTGACGCAGGCCGCCAATGACCTGGTGGCCCAGCGCCTGCTGTTGCAGCGCGATGCGGACCTGCAGATTGCGCGCGCCAAGGCCGCTGCCGTGCTGCCCTGACATGAAGTGACGGCCCGCACGGCCCCGCGCCGTGCTGTCCCCGGCGGGCCCCGCTTTGCCTCCGGGCGCGGGGCGCGATCGGCCCCCGGTCTCTTCAACCCTCTCCCGGGAGTGAGAAGAGGGTTTACAACTCACGTGATCGCCCGCCTTGGGCGGCGCGGCGGGCGCACAGTAATCTGGCATCGCAGTGCCCCTTGGTGCGGGGGCCAACGACAGGCTGCAGAGGATGCCCCGCAGGCCCCTGGTGGTGAGCGCTGTTTCTTCCTCCAGCCCTGGGCCCGCGCCAGCCACGGCATTTGCTGGCAGTTTCGTGGCGCCGCGTTGCGAAGGGTGGTCGGCCCCGCGCCGCTACATCCGCTCCCACCGGTGATGGCGCCGCATCCGCGCGCACCGCGCCCGACCTCCAGGTCCGCTCCACTCCTGGCATGCCGGCTGCCCCCGCTTTACAAGAACCCTCTTCTCCTTGGTGATGCGAGACCCCGTCTGCGCGCCCGCTGCATGCAAGCAGGCCAGCAGGCAAGTGCCTCGCCGCGCACAACGGGTCTGAGGCGACCCACTTATCAATTCAGAAAAAAACCTCTGGGAAACCCTGATTTTTTCAATAGTTAATCTCTATTGAATTGCATGACTAATTGTTTGTTTTTGTTGCTGTTGTGTCACTAATCCATACGCACTATGGCTATGCAAGGTCACTTGCGCGATGCTTGCGCTCAGCTTCTTGAAGAGGGTTGGCCCACTGAAATGTTCAGTAAGCCATTGATTTATAAGAAAAAAATTACTCGATAAAGATGAATGCCATCGCCGCGAACCAAGCCTTGCAAACGTCGCTGCGTGGCAGCCAGAGGGTGCAATCCGCGTCTTTTGCCGATGTCATTTTTTAATTGTTTGCGTTCGTTACGTTCAGTAATCTGCGCTCACTTTTCTTTCAACGCCTGAGGAAATCATGCGATCACTTTTCTCCGTTCTGCCTGCTCGGCGCATGCACTGTTCTCCCGGCTCTCGAGCGGCGCAGGGCGGTTTTACCCTTGTGGAACTGGCCGTGGTGCTGGCAGTCATCGGCCTGATCATCGGCGCCGTGGCCATCGGCAAGGACGTGCAGCGCAACGCCGAGTACACCAAGATCAAGAACAAGTTCATTGACCAGTGGGAGCAGGCGTACAACCAGTACTACCAGCGCACTGGGGTGGTGGTGGGTGACAGCCAGACCGCTCCGCGAATCATGGTCAACGGGGCTGCCTATTCGGTGACGGGCACGACGCCCATATCGGGCGGGGACATGAGCACTGCCACGCTGCCTCCGCCGGTCTGTGCACATGCGCCTGAGGGGGATGCGGTCATTCGCGACTCGGCGAATGCCTTTGTTCTCAACACCAACGACCTTCGCCAGTACATGACCCGGGCCGGTATCCGCATGCCCCCCGGGCGTGCGGAGGGGCAGGAAGATCTGTATGTGTACACCGACACCAACGGTTCGCCGCAGGAAATCCAGGTGTGCTTCCAGTGGAACCGGCCGAGCAGCCCGGAAGGTGCGGGCAACGTGATGGTGATTGCCGGCCTCACGCCTGACCTGGCCCGCATGCTCGATCAGATGATCGACGGCAAACCCGATGCGCAGGAAGGTCGTTTCCGTCTGAGGAACGTGGCCAACGGAACGGCCAACGCACCGGGCGTTGAGTGGTCCGCCAACAACTCCTATGGCCGCGGAGCCGGTACTCCCACCGCTACCGGAGCAGGCAACACCCGCGACGAAGAGCAGGTCATCACCCTGACCGCCATCTACAAGATGAACCAGTAATCAGGGCGAGGGAAACAACATCATGAACCACGTATTCAAGAACCTGACCCGTCGCCCGCGCTCCACGCGCCAGCAGGGTTTCACGCTGGTCGAACTGGCGGTTGTGCTCGCCGTCATCGGCCTGATCATCGGCGCCGTGGCCATCGGCAAGGACGTGCAGCGCAACGCCGAGTACACCAAGATCAAGAACAAGTTCATCGACCAGTGGGAGCAGGCGTACAACCAGTATTACCAGCGCACGGGCGTGGTGCTGGGCGACAGCCAGACGGCGCCCCAGAACATGGTCAACGGCGAGCGGTTCCTGGGGGCCGGGACCGGGGTGCGGTCAGGTCGCGACATGACCAATGTCACGCCACCCAATGCCATTTGCCGTGCAGCGGCAGGCCAGGGCATGACGCGAGGATTCTCCGCGGGTACGGACCCTGATCTGCGTGCGCTGATGACGCGCGCCGGCATCCGCATGCCGCCGGGCCGAGCCGAAGGCCTGGAAGACCGCTATGTGTATCTGGACACCAATGGCAACCCCCAGGAAGTGCAGGTGTGCTTCCAGTGGAACGTGCCGCTGGGTAATGGCTCTCCCGCGAATGCGGTGGGTGATGGTGTGGGGAACGTGATGGTCATTACCGGCCTGACGCCCGATCTGGCGCGCGCACTGGACCAGATGATTGACGGCAAGCCCGACGAACGTGAAGGCCGTTTCCGCCGCCAGGGGGTGCTGAACAACGCTGGCGGCACCAATCCCAACGCACCGGGCCAGGAGTGGCAAGCCTCCAACCGCGACCAGATCGGCACCACCAACGACCGTGCTTTTGACGAAGACCAGATCGCCATCGTCACGGCCATCTACCGCATGAATCAGTGAGGTGGCGCGGGCTTCCCACTCTTCGACCCTTTACACACAACTTATTCCCCTCGCTGGAGGTTTCAATGACACAGACGCAATCGTTTCGCAGGCTGGGCCGCCGGGTCCAGCAGGGTTTCACACTGGTCGAGCTGGCCATCGTGCTGGCCGTGATCGGACTGATCATTGGTGCCGTGGCCATCGCCAAGGATGTGCAGCGCAATGCTGAATACCAGAAGGCCGTCAACAAGTTTGCCTACCAGTGGAAGATGGCATACGACCAGTACTACCAGCGCACGGGCGTGGTGGTGGGCGACTGCCAGCAGGCGCCCACCTACATGGTGGATGGCTCCGAAACCTCGATCAACAGCGGCAGCGCCTGCACACGTGCGGGTTCCATGGCTGTGCCTGGCATTCCTGCCAGCTTCACGGACCGCGGCCGCAAGATCTGCGCGGGCCAGGGCTATGCGGCGAACACGGTGGGCGTTGGCGACGCGGCCCTCGCCACCCTGAACCTGCGCGAACTGATGACACGCGCGGGTGTACGCATGCCCCCTGGCCGTGGCGAAGGGCACGAAGACCGCTTCCTCTACATCGACTCCAACGGCAACCCGGCCGAACTGCAGGTCTGCTTTCAGTTCAACGATGCGGGCGTTGCCAGCGGCGCAGGCAATGTGATGGTGATTCGGGGCCTGACGCCCGACCTGGCGCGGTTCATGGACCAGGTGATCGACGGCAAGCCCGATTCGCGTGAAGGCCGGTTCCGCATCCAGGGCCGCCCCCAGCAGACTGCATCGACCGACGCCAATGCCCCCGGCAATCAGTGGGAGGCCAACAACACGCAGGGCGTTGCCATCAACGTGGGTAGCGGCAGCAGCACGCAAATGAACAACAGTGACGCGCGCTCGGCAGTGGTCAACACCGCGGGCAATGCCGGAGGCACCGCCGCCGGCCGCACGTTTGACGAAGACCAGGTCATCCTGCTGACCGCCCACTGGATCATGGAGCAGTAATTGAACGGCACCCGTACGCTCAAGCTGGCCTGCCTGGCGCTGGCCACCGCCTTGCTCGGCGGTGGTGCCTGGCTGGCGCAGCGCGGTCTCAAGCAACTCGCTTGGGAGCGCCAGCAATTCGCTCAGTTGCAGCAGGGGCTCGAAAGCGCCCGCGGTCTTGTGCCTGAAGTGCAGCGGCGCGAGCAACTGGTGCGTTCCATCAAAGACGTTTCGCAGCAGGTGGAGCGCATGGGCTTTGACCCGTCCCAATGGGGTG
>DATLGV010000357.1:0-2170 GCA_035540275.1 Acidovorax sp.
GTGTACGAGGAATGCCCGCAGGCCGAGTACACCGGCATTGCACTGGAATACGGCACCGAGCCGGTGCTGGCGGTGCTGGGCGCACTGCGCGCCGACCATTGGCTGCACCAGCATCCCGAGGCGCCGCCGGCGCTGGCGGCGCAGATCAAGGCGCAAATGCGCGAGGCCTTCTACACCGACACGGACGCGTGGAAGGGCCAGATCATCAGCCAGGCACGGCAGTCGATGTTCCAGGCGGTGGACGGGCTCGCGGGCTGACGCAGACGCTGCGGGCGTCAGGACGCGAGCGCGCGCATCTCGGCAATCAGGTCCGACTTGCCCTCGAACCCAATGCCCGGCAGCGGCGGCAGCGTGACGTAGCCGTTGTCCACCTTCACGCCATCGGGGAAGCCGCCATAGGGCTGGAACAGGTCGGGGTAGCTCTCGTTGCCGCCCAGGCCCAGGCCTGCCGCAATGGCCAGCGACATCTGGTGGCCGCCGTGCGGGATGCAGCGGCTCGCAGACCAGCCGTATTCCTTGAGCATGTCGAGCGTGCGCAGGTACTCGACCAGGCCGTAGCTCAGGGCGCAGTCGAACTGCAGCCAGTCGCGGTCCGGGCGCATGCCGCCGTGGCGGATCAGGTTGCGCGCGTCCTGCATCGAGAACAGGTTCTCGCCCGTGGCCATGGGGCCCTGGTAGACCTCGCCCAGCTTGGCCTGCAGCTCGTAGTCCAGCGGGTCACCGGCTTCCTCGTACCAGAACAGCGGGTACTGCGACAGGGCCTTGCCGTAGTCGATAGCGGTCTTCAGATCGAAGCGACCATTGGCGTCCACCGCCAGCTGCTGGCCCGGGCCCAGGATCTTGAGCACGGACTCGATGCGTTCGCAGTCTTCGGCCAGCGTGGCGCCGCCGATCTTCATCTTGACCACCGAATAGCCGCGCGCCAGGTAGCTTTCCATTTCCTTCTTGAGGCCATCCAGCCCCTTGCCGGGGTAGTAGTAGCCGCCGGCCGCGTAGACGAACACGCGCGGGTTGGGCGTGCCGTTGCCGTAGCGCTCTGCCAGCAGCTGAAACAGCGGCTTGCCTGCAATCTTGGCCACAGCGTCCCACACGGCCATGTCGATGGTGCCCACCGCCACCGAGCGCTCGCCGTGGCCGCCGGGCTTCTCGTTGATCATCATGCGCGCCCAGACCTTGTGCGGGCACAGGTTCTCGCCGGTGTCATCCACCAGGCTGGCCGGGTCGGCTTCCAGCACGCGGGGGATGAAGCGGTCGCGCATCAGCGCGCCCTGGCCGTAGCGGCCGTTGGAGTTGAAGCCGTAGCCGATCACCGGCTTGCCGTCGCGGATCACATCGGTGACCACGGCGACCAGGCTCAGCGTCATCTTCGAGAAGTCGATGTAGGCATTGCGGATGTCCGATTTGATGGGACGGGTGGATTCGACGATATCGACAATTTTCATGATGGTGGAGGTGTGCTGAGAGAGAGAGAAAGGGGCCGTCAGCGGGCGAGCGACGAGCCCCCGCAGATGGCGATGTCCTGCCCCGTGATGGCGGCCGCAGGCGCAGAGAGGAGAAAGCCCACCAGGGCGGCAATCTCCGCGGGATCGATCAGCCGGCCGATGGGCGGCAGACGCGGGGCGCTGCCGGCGCGGGCCGGGTCGCTGAGCATGCCGGTGGCCGTGGCGGCGGGGGAGACCACGTTCACCGTCACGCCCTGCGGCGCCACCTCGGCCGCCCAGCTGCGGGCCAGGGCAATCAGGGCGGCTTTGGTGGCCGCGTACTGCCCGCGCCCGGCCATGCCCTGCGCCACGCGGCTGCCAATGAACACCACGCGGCCGCCGCCGCGCTGGGCCATGCCGGGCACCAGTGCATCGGCCAGGCGCGTGGCGGCATCCACATGCAGGCGCCACATCAGCTCGCCGCCGGCATGGTCCAGCTGGCCCAGCGGGCCCACGCGCAGCACGCCTGCGGCATGCACCAGGGCTTCCGCGGCGGGCAGCGCCGCCGTGGCGCGGGCAATGTCCGCACCATCGGTCAGGTTCACCGGCACATGGGTGAACCCCGCATGCACGATGGACGGCTGGGCCACGTCCAGCCCGCTCACCTTCCAGCCCGCTGCCAGCAGCGATTCGGCGATGGCGCGCCCAATGCCGCTGCTGGCGCCGGTGACGACCGCACGGCGGGGGTT
>DATLGV010000358.1:0-2788 GCA_035540275.1 Acidovorax sp.
CTGGCGCTACACCATCATCCCGACCATCGTGGTGCCGATTGCGCTGCTGGGCACGTTTGCCACGCTGCTCGCGCTGGGCTTCTCGATCAACGTGCTGACGATGTTCGGCATGGTGCTGGTGATCGGTATCGTGGTGGACGACGCCATCGTGGTGGTGGAGAACGTCGAGCGCATCATGAGCGAGGAAGGCCTGTCGCCACTGGAAGCCACCCGCAAGGCCATGCGCCAGATCTCGGGCGCCATCATCGGTGTGACGGTGGTGCTGATCTCGGTGTTCGTGCCGCTGGCCTTTTTTGCGGGTTCCACCGGCAACATCTACCGCCAGTTCTCGGCGGTGATGGTGGCCTCTATTGGCTTCTCGGCCTTCATGGCACTATCGCTCACGCCAGCGCTGTGCGCCACCCTGCTCAAGCCCGTAGAGGCTGGGCATCACCACGAGAAAACTGGCTTCTTTGGCTGGTTCAATCGTGGCTTTTCGCGTACCGCCAAGGGCTATGAAGGTTTTGTGGCGCGCATCCTCCGTCGCGCTGCGCGTTACCTCGTGATCTACGCCGCCATCATTGGCGCCGTGGCGGTGGTCTACATGCGCCTGCCCACATCGTTCCTGCCCAGTGAAGACCAGGGCAACATCATCGTCAACGTGCAGTTGCCACCCGGCGCCACGCAGGAACGCACGCTGGCCGTGATGGAGCAGGTCGAAGGCTTCATCCTGAAGCAGCCCGAGGTACAGAGCATGGTGGGTGTGCTGGGCTTCAGCTTCTCCGGGCAAGGGCAGAACGCGGCCCTCGCGTTTGTAACCCTCAAGGACTGGAGCGAACGCCATGGCCCCGGCCAGTCAGCGCAGGACGTGGCCAACCGGGCCTTTGGTGCGCTCATGGGCATTCGCGATGCGTTCATCTTCCCGCTGAGCCCGCCACCCATTCCTGAGCTGGGCAACGCCAGCGGCTTCACGTTCCGCCTGCAGGACCGCGGCGGCGCAGGGCACGAAGCCCTGGTGAAAGCCCGCAACCAGCTGCTGGGCATGGCCTCGCAGAGCAAGGTGCTGACGCAGCTGCGCCCTGATGGTCTGGAAGACGCTCCCCAGCTGCAGATCGACATTGACCGTGACAAGGCCAACGCACTGGGCGTGCCTTTCGACGCCATCAACTCCGCGCTGTCCACAGCGCTGGGCTCCAGCTATGTGAACGACTTCCCCAACCAGGGCCGCCTGCAGCGGGTGGTGGTGCAAGCCGATGCGCCGGCGCGCATGCAGCCCGATGATCTGCTGCGCATCAATGCCACCAACAGCCAGGGCAAACCGGTGCCGCTGTCGGCGTTTGCCACCACGCGCTGGGTGACCGGCGCGCAGCAAACCGTGCGCTACAACGGCTACCCGGCCATGCGCATCTCCGGCTCGCCCGCACCGGGCTACAGCACGGGGGCAGCGATGGCCGAGATGGAGAAACTCGCGGGCCAGTTGCCTCAAGGCTTCGGGTTTGAGTGGACCGGCCAGTCGCGCGAGGAAAAACTCGCGGGGTCGCAGTCGCTCATCCTGTACGGCTTTGCCATCCTGGCCGTGTTCCTGTGCCTGGCCGCGCTGTACGAGAGCTGGTCGATCCCGCTGGCCGTGATCCTGGTGGTGCCGCTGGGCGTGCTGGGCGTGCTGTTGGCCACCTTGCTGCGCGGCTATGCCAATGACGTGTACTTCCAGGTGGGCCTGATCACCATCATTGGCCTGTCGGCGAAAAACGCCATCCTGATCATCGAGTTTGCCAAGGACCTGCAGGCCCAAGGCAAGGGCGTGATCGAGTCGGCGCTGGCCGCCGCGCATCTGCGGTTCCGCCCCATCGTGATGACCTCGATGGCGTTCGGCCTGGGTGTGCTGCCGCTGGTCGTCGCGTCGGGCGCAGGCTCTGCCAGCCAGCGGGCCATTGGCACTGGCGTGCTGGGTGGCATGGTCACCGGCACCGCCCTGGCCGTGTTCTTTGTGCCCGTGTTCTTTGTGGTGGTGCGTAGCCTGTTCAAGGGCAGCGCACGCCAGCAGGAAATGAACCGCCGCCACGCAGAAGAAGCAGGAGTTGGAACCCATGACTAAACACCGCAGTACCCCCATGGCACTGGCAGCGGCCGCAGCGGCGGCGCTGCTGGCGGGCTGCTCGTTCATTCCCACCTACGAACGCCCCCAGCCTCCCGTCCCTGCCGCTTATGCCGGCGCGGCGGCGGCGACCGACGGTGTGGCGGTTCAGCCGGGCGCCACCGTGCCCTGGCAGAACTACTTTGCCGAGCCACGCCTGCAGCAGCTCATCGGCATTGCGCTGGCCAACAACCGCGACCTGCGGGTGGCCATGCTCAACATCGAGCAGGCCCGGGCCACCTACCAGGTGCGCCGTGCCGACCTGTACCCAGGCGTAGGCCTGGCTGCCAATGCCAGCCGGGCGCCCGCCGCGGGCACCGGCAACCTGACCAACTCGTTCAGCGTGGGCCTGGCCGTTTCTGCCTGGGAGATCGACTTCTTTGGCCGCATTGCCAGCCTCAAGGAACAGGCGCTGGCCCAGTACCTCGCCACCGAAGAAGGCCGCAACGCCGCCCAGGTCAGCCTGGTGGCGGCGGTGGCCAATGGCTGGCTGACGCTGCTGGCCGACGAGGAGCTGCTGGACCTGTCGCGCCAGACCCTCGCCTCGCGCGAGGAGTCGGTGCGCCTGACCAAGATGCGCCTGGACGCGGGCGTGGCCTCCGAGCTCGACTTCCGCCAGGCAGAGTCGCTCACCCAGGCGGCCCGCGCCACGCTGGCCCAGCAGCAGCGCCAGCG
>DATLGV010000359.1:0-4475 GCA_035540275.1 Acidovorax sp.
GACCAGCAGGTTGCGCAGAAACACGGGCCACCAGTCCGTACGCTGGTGGCCCGTGTTTCTGCGCAACCTGCTGGTCTGGCGCAAGCTGGCCATCCCCAGTCTGGTGGGCAACATTGCCGAGCCACTGATGTGGCTGGTGGCCTTTGGCTACGGCATGGGCGCGCTGGTGGGGCAGGTGAATGTGGGCGGCGCAGCGGGCGGCACCAAGGTGCCCTACATCCTGTTTCTGGCCAGCGGCTCCATCTGCATGAGCGCCATGAACGCGGCGAGCTTCGAGGCGCTGTACTCGGCCTTCTCGCGCATGCATGTGCAAAAGACCTGGGACGGCATCATGAACGCGCCCGTGAGCCTGGACGATGTGGTGCTGGCCGAGATGCTGTGGGCGGCGTTCAAGGCGCTGTTCACCGTGACCGCGATCCTGGGCGTGATGCTGGCTTTGGGCATCAGCCACAGCCCCCGGCTGCTGGTGGCATGGCCGGTGCTGCTGTTCGTGGGCATCATGTTCTCCAGCATCGCGCTCATCTTCAACGCGCTGGCCAAGGGGTATGACTTCTTCACCTACTACTTCACGCTGGTGCTCACGCCCATGATGTTTCTCTCGGGCGTGTTCTTCCCGCGCGAGCAGTTGCCGGGCGTGGTGCGCGCCATCTCCGACTGGCTGCCGCTGACCAATGCCGTGGAGCTGGTGCGCCCGCTGTTCATGGACCGCTGGCCCGAGCACGCCCTGCGCCACGGCCTGGTGCTGGTGGTGACCACAGGGGTGGCCTTCTGGGTGGCGCTGGCGCTCACGCGCAAGCGGTTCAGGGCGTAGCCGCGGAGCGCAGCAGGTCCACCGCTTTTTCCGCAATCATCACCGTGGGCGCATTGGTGTTGCCGCTCACGATGCGCGGCATGATGGACGCGTCCACCACGCGCAGGCCCGAGAGGCCATGCACGCGCAGTTCGGCATCCACCACGTCCATGGGCCCGGGGCCCATGCGGCAAGTGCCCACGGGGTGGTAAATGGTGTCGGCGTATTGGCGAATGAACTGCTCGATTTCTGCATCGGTGCGTGCGTTGGCCGAGGCTGCCAGTTCCTTGGCGCCGAACTTGGCCAATGCAGGTTGTTTCAGGATCTCGCGCGTGCGCTTGAAGCCGCGCACCATGCGCGCCATGTCGTCGGGGTCCGCCAGGAAGTTCGGGTCCACCAAGGGCAAGGCCATGGGGTCGCTGCTGGCCAGCGTGACCGAGCCCCGGCTTTGGGGCTGAAGCAGACACACATGGGCCGAGTAGCCATGGCCGAACACGGTCTTGCGCCCATGGTCCACCAGCTTGCCGATCACGAAGTGCAGCTGCAGGTCTGGCGCGGACTCGGACGGATCGCTCTTGATGAAGCCACCGGCCTCGGCGAAGTTGGTGGTCAACATGCCGGTGCGGTGCTTGCGCCATTCGACAATTCCGCGCAAGGCCTGCGCCATGCCCGAGAGCGACAGGCCGAACAGATCCTTGATTTCGGGCGCATCCAGCACCTGCACTACGTCAGGGTGGTCGTGCAGATGCTGCCCCACGCCAGCCAGATCGTGCAGCACCGGAATGCCATGCTGCTGCAGGTGTGCGCCCGGCCCCACGCCCGACAGCATCAGCAACTGCGGCGACAGCAGCGCGCCTGCACTCAGCAGCACCTCGCGTCCGGCACGCACCTGTTGCAGCGCACCGCCTTTACGGTATTCCACGCCCACGGCGCGCGTGCCGTCGAACAGGATGCGCGTGGCATGCGCACCGGTGATGACCTGCAGGTTGGGCCGCGCCAGGTGCGGCGTGAGGTAGCCCTTGGCCGCACTGTGCCGCTCGCCGTTCTTGTGCGTGACCTGGTACAGGCCCACGCCTTCCTGCGTGGCGCCATTGAAGTCGGTGTTGTGCGGATGCCCGGCCTGCACGCCGGCGTCGGTGAAATACTGGCTGAAACGGTGGGGCGCCCGCAGGTCCGCCACGTTGAAGGGGCCGCCCCGGCCGTGCCAGTCATTGGCCCCGCGCTCGTTGTTCTCGGCGCGCAGAAAGTACGGCTTCACATCCTCCCAGCCCCAGCCCGGGTTGCCCTGCGCGGCCCAGTGGTCGTAGTCGGCATGCTGGCCCCGGATGTAGACCATGGCGTTGATGGAGCTGGAGCCCCCTAGCACCTTGCCGCGTGGCTGGTAGCCGCGCCGGTTGTTCAGCGCGGCCTGCGGCGTGGTGTTGAAGCCCCAGCCGTTCAGCTCGAACTTGGCCATCACGGCCAGCCCGGCCGGGCAGTGGATGAGCACGCTGTTGTCGGCAGGCCCCGCCTCCAGCAGGCAAACGCGCACGGCGGGGTCCTCGGTCAGGCGGCCGGCCAGCACGGAGCCTGCCGAGCCGCCGCCGATCACGATGTAGTCGAACATGTTGTGGTGTCTCCTCCGCCATGCTGCGCAGCGGCTTGTTGGTTCCGGTTTGACGCACGATAACCGAACGGTCGTGCGATTCGCCTTACCATTCCGCCCATCCGTTTCACTTTGAAGAGGGCTCTCTATATGACGATTCAGACCGTAGGCATCATCGGCGCAGGCACCATGGGCAACGGCATTGCACAGGCCTGTGCGGTGTCGGGCATCAACGTGGTGATGGTCGACATCTCGGATGCTGCAGTGCAAAAAGGCCTGGCCACCGTGGCCGGCAGCCTGGACCGCCTGATCAAGAAGGAAAAGATCAGCGAAGCCGACAAGGCTGCGGCCCTGGCGCGCATCAAAACCTCCACCCGCTACGACGACCTGAAGGCTGCGCAGCTCCTGATCGAGGCCGCCACCGAGAACTACGAGCTCAAGCTCAAGATCTTGAAGCAGGTGGATGCCATCGTGGCGCCCGAGGTGATCATTGCCTCGAACACCTCGTCCATCTCCATCACCAAACTGGCCGCCGCCACCAGCCGCGCGGACCGCTTCATCGGCATGCACTTTTTCAACCCCGTGCCCATGATGGCGCTGGTGGAGATCATCCGCGGCCTGCAGACCAGCGACGCCACGCACGACGCCGTGAAGGCCCTGGCCGAAGCCCTGGGCAAGAGTCCCATCACCGTGAAGAACGCGCCCGGCTTTGTGGTCAACCGCATCCTGGTGCCCATGATCAACGAGGCTTTCTTCGTGCTGGCCGAAGGCCTGGCCACACCCGAGGACATCGACGCGGGCATGAAGCTGGGCTGCAACCAGCCCATCGGCCCGCTGGCACTGGCCGACATGATCGGCCTGGATGTGTGCCTGGCCGTGATGGACGTGTACCTGACCGAGTTTGGCGACGGCAAGTACCGCCCCTGCCCGCTGCTCAAGGAAATGGTGGCTGCGGGCCGCCTGGGCCGCAAGACGGGTCGCGGGGTTTACAGCTACTGACGTTTCCCATGCGCGCTGTCCCTCGGGGGACGGCGCGCAGTTTCCATTGCGTTTTCAATCATGGGCCAGGAGACCTGCGCCCATGACAAACATCACCCCCACCACGCCACCGCCCGAGGGCTGCATCGACACCCAGGTCATCGGCCATGTGCTGCTGATCGGCATCAACCGCCCGGCCAAGCGCAATGGCTGGACGCCGCCCATGTTCCGCCAGCTGGCCGAGGCCTACACCCGGCTCGACGACGACCCCGCCTTGCGTGTGGGCGTGCTGCATGCGTTTGGCGACCACTTCACCGCCGGGCTCGACCTGCCCGCTGTGAGCGCCTACATGCAGCGCGGCGAAAAGGCCATCCCCGAAGGCCTGGTGGAGCCGCACGACTACGGCCTGCCCGGCTACCGGCGCCGCACCAAGCCCATGGTGGTGGCGGTCAAGGGCATTTGCTTCACCGTGGGCATCGAACTGATGCTGGGCGCCGATATTGTGGTGGCGGCCGACAACTGCCGCTTCTCGCAGATGGAGGTACAGCGCGGCATCATGGCCACGGGCGGTGCCACGCTGCGCATGGCCGAGCGGGCAGGCACGGGCAACGCCCTGCTGCACCTGCTGACCGCTGATGAGTTCGGCAGCGCCGAGGCGTACCGCCTGAACTTTGTGCAGAAGGTGGTACCCGCAGGCCAGGAGCTGCAGGAGGCGCTGCAGATTGCCCAACGCATCGAAGCCCAGGCGCCGCTGGCCGTGGTGGCCACGCGGCTCAACGTGCTCAAGGCCATCGAGCAAGGGCAGGCGGCGGCGGTGGCGGACTTCATCCCCGTCCAAAAGCAACTGGCCAACAGCGAGGACGCGGCCGAAGGCGTGCGCGCGTTTGTCGAGCGGCGGCCCGCGCAGTTCAGCGGGCGCTGAGGCCCTGGTGGTTCGCCGTCGCCCGAACCACCACATGCCAAACTTCAAGCCCAATCGACCGCTAGCGCAGATGAATCATGCGCCAGCAGCTCTGCTATTGATAGCCATTTGCCGAGGGTGACGGGGGCACGGCGCCTCCGCCAGCGCCAGCGGAGCGCGCGAATAGCACCGATGGCGCGGCGCTGCTCCCCCACCCACAC
>DATLGV010000360.1:0-1827 GCA_035540275.1 Acidovorax sp.
CACCACAAACAGCAGCGAGGTGACGTAGAACGAGCCCACCAGCCACGCCAGGTTGACCAGCGAGCCCAGGCCAAACTTGCCAATGGTGAACGCCATGGCGCCAAACGCACCCAGGGGCGCGGCCTTCATCACGATGCCCACCACCTTGAACACAGGGGTCGTCAGCGCGTCCAGAAAGTTCAGCACCGGCCGGCCGGCCTCACCCACCATGGCCAGGCCAATGCCGAACAGCACGGCCACCAGCAGCACCTGCAGGATGTTGTCGCCCACAAACGGGCTCACCAGCGTCTTGGGGATGATGTCCATGGCAAAGCCGGTGAGCGTCATCTCGTGCGACTTGGCCACGTAGCCCTTGACGGCCGTCTGGTCCAGGTCGGCCACGTTGATGTTCATGCCCGCGCCGGGCTGCACCACGTTGGCCACCACCAGGCCCACGACCAGGGCCAGCGTGGAGAAGAACAGGAAGTACGCCATGGCCTTGCCGAACACGCGGCCCACGGTGGAGAGCTGCGACATGCCCGCGATGCCGGTCACGATGGTCAGGAAGATCACCGGGGCGATGATCATCTTGACCAGCTTGATGAACGCGTCGCCCAGCGGCTTGAGCGCCTCGCCATAGGACGGCTCGAAATGGCCCAGCAGCACGCCCAGGACGATGGCGAACACCACCTGGAAGTACAGTTGCCGATAAAAAGGCAGCTTCAAGGTCGAGGCTGCGGGAGCGGAATGGTTGTGCATGGAACGGGTCTCCTGGGGTCACGGGTCTGCACCACCGGGGTGCCTCCGGCGCGCGTCAAGGGTGCCGTTTGTACCGCTGCACTTTGTTTCAGCCGATAACCTATTGGTATTAGTCGCCCAGCGCCCCAGAGGAGAGCATCGGCGCACCATAAGGGTAATTACCTAGCCCGAGGCCCTCCAGAACCGGTGCGGCACACTCCCCAACTGCACCAGACTGGCTTCAGAACCACCGTTTTTCCCATGCCCACGCCCCGCCTCCGCCAGTTCTGGACGCTGCTCCTCCTGCTTGCAGGCACGGCGGCCAGCATGTTCGCGGCCGGCCAGTGGGCCTGGCACCGGTCCTTGCTGGACGAAAGCGACAGC
Source organism: Acidovorax sp. (assembly GCA_035540275.1). Taxonomy (GTDB): domain Bacteria; phylum Pseudomonadota; class Gammaproteobacteria; order Burkholderiales; family Burkholderiaceae_C; genus Acidovorax. Next base: position 1,102 of record DATLGV010000360.1, read on the forward strand.
GTGCAACGCCAGCTGGCCCTGTACGGGCAGACGCTGGCCCAGCGCATCGACCGCTACCGCACCCTGCCCGAGGTGCTGGCCCTGGACGCGCAGTTGCAAGGCGCCCTGGGCCGCCCTCTGAGCACCGACGAGGTGGCTCAGCTCAACCGCAAGCTGGAGCAGGCCAACGGCGCCAGCCAGTCGTCCACCCTCACCCTGCTCAACCGCGACGGCCTGGCCGTGGCCGCCAGCAACTGGCGCACGGCCACCAGCAACGTGGGCGTGGACTACAGCTTTCGCCCCTACGTGCAGCAGGCGCTGGCCCAGGGGCGCGGCAGCTTCTACGGCATTGGCGTGACCACGGGCGAGCCGGGCTATTTCCTGTCGCAGGCCATCCGCGACGACAGCGGCCACATCCTCGGTCTGGTGGCCATCAAGATTGCGCTGCAGGAGCTGGAGCGCGAATGGCTGCAGACGCCCGACATCGTGCTGGCGTCGGACGCGCATGGCGTGGTCTTTCTCGCCAGCCAGGACGCCTGGCGCTACCGCCTGCTGGAGCCGCTGGACGACGAAGAGCGCCGCGAACTCAGCGCGACCCGGCAGTACGCCGACCAGCCCCTGCGCCCGCTCGACGTCCGCGTGGACGACCGCCTGGACAACGGCGGGCGGCTGGTGCGCGTGCAGGCCTTGCCCGACATGCCCGCCCCGCCTGGCCGCATGCTGTGGCTGACCCAGCCCCTGCCCGGC
>DATLGV010000361.1:0-1807 GCA_035540275.1 Acidovorax sp.
AGGCAGATGACGCCCAGGGGGACTGGGAAAGCTTCTGATCCAGGCCCGCAGGCCCTTGCTCGCCCCGCACGCCGACCATGGACACCCCCCCAGGCTCCGTCGACACGCTCCATTGCGACCAGCACGGCGAGGCAGCGCCCACCTACACCTGCGGACACCTGTGCCGCGACCCGGTGCAGCGCTGGTTTTGCGACGCGCCGTCGCCAGACACGCCCTTCCCTGACGCCTGGTGCGCCAGCTGCCATGCCGAATGGATCGCCCAGGGCGGCGAGTGGAACGCGCACAACACGGGCTGCCTGGACCTCCAGATCCTGTGCCACCATTGCTACCAGGAGGCCATGGCGCGCAGCGTGGACGCCCTGGACGGTGACGACCGCGCGGCCTGGATCGATGCGGTGACGGCGGCGCACCACGCGCTGCGGGAGAAGCAGCACGCGCTGGAGTCGGACTACGGCATCTCGCGCTTTGAGCGCTGGGACTACGACCAGTCGGCAGGCACCCTGACTTTTTCAGACGGCGGCGTGCCCCGCGTGGTGGCCGACATCGAGTTCATCGGCTCGGTGTCGGAAGCCAATGGCACCTGGCTGTGGGCCTGGGCCAATTTTCACAACGAGGCCCCGGTGGTGTCGCGCATCGGCGCCGTGCGGGAGTTTGGCGAAGCCAGGGGCTTTCTGCACCTCACGGTTCCGCTGTGGAAGGGCGATGCCGTCGATGGCTGGGAACTGTCGGGCGTGGCCGCCCAGGTGCTGGGCGCCCAGGGGGTGTACCGCGTGCCCACGGCCAGGGGCTTTCTCTACATGGCCCTGATGTCGGTGCAGCGGGTGGCCTGAGGCCCGGTGTCGCCTGGCAAGTGAGACGACCCCGCGGCGCGTCGGCCTTGCCTTTTGTCCGTTCAGCGGTCCGTTCAGCGGCCCGCCACCACGTCCCGCGCCGCAAAACGCACGCTGAAGCGTGCGCCCGGCGGGGTCTGGCCGGGGCGCGCATCTTCGAGCGTGACCTCGGCATCGTGCTTGCTGGCGATCTCCAGCACGATGGGCAGGCCCAGGCCGGAGCCGTCGGCCTCGCTGCCCAGGGCGCGGTAGAAGGGCTGGAACACCAGCTCGCGCTCGGCCTCGGGCACGCCGGGGCCGGAGTCTTCGACCTGCAGCAGCAGCACATGGCCAAAGGTGTCAGCCAGCACGCGGGCGGTGACCACGCCGGGCTTGTCGGGCGTGGAGGGGGTGTAGTTGATGGCGTTGTCCACCAGGTTGCGCACCAGCTCCTTGAGCAGCGTGGGGTTGCCGTCGATCTGCACGCCCGGCGATCCGGGCTCGGCGCCGTCGTAGCCCAGGTCGATGTGCTTGTCGAGCGCACGGGGCACCGAGTCGCGCACCACCTCGATCACCAGGCGCGCCAGGTCGCAGGGCTGGCGGGCAATGCCCACGCCGCTGCCCTCGGCCCGGGCCAGCGCCAGCAGCTGGTTGACGGTGTGCGTGGCGCGGATGCTGGAGCGGCCGATCTGCTGCAGCGAGCGCTTGAGCTCTTCGGTGCTGGTGCCTTCGCGCTGGGCCAGGTCGGCCTGCATGCGCAGGCCCGCCAGCGGGGTCTTGAGCTGGTGGGCGGCATCGGCCAGAAAGCGTTTTTGCGTGGCCAGCGAGTCGTTCAGGCGCGTGAGCAGGTCGTTGACGGACGCCACCAGCGGCGCGACCTCGAGCGGCACGGTACGGTCGTCCAGCGGCGAAAGGTCGTCGGGGTTGCGCGCGCGGATGCGCTGCTCCAGCTGGTTGAGCGGCTGGATGCCGCGCGCCAGCGCCAGCCACACCAGCAG
>DATLGV010000362.1:0-1634 GCA_035540275.1 Acidovorax sp.
GCAACAGGGAGCGCCCGGCCGCGAGCGGCTGCAGCGAGGCGTTCACCTCCTGCTCGCCAATGACCAGAGAGCAGGCGCCCTGAGCGTCGCACCTCGAAAACCGCACCGGCCACTCGGCCGCGCCGGCCTTCAACACCAGGACCGGCTGGGGTGCGGCCTGAATCGGCCCACTGCGCAGGCGCCAGCCTGTGAAACCGTCCCCCAGGGTCCAGCAGCCCAATGCGGGCGACTCGGCACGCCGTTGCGCCAGCCAGTGCAACGCGGCCGCAGCCAGGTGCTCAAGCGGCGGCGGGGCGGGCGCCACCACGCCGCGCTGCGCGTGGCGCTCGTCGATCAGGCGGGTGTGAAAGGTGGCATCGCGGGTCTCTGGCCATTCCAGCAGTTCATGCAGGAATTCCAGGTTGGTGACCAGGCCGATCACCGTGCTTTCGCGCAATCCGGCCACCAGCGCCCGGCGCGCCGACTCGCGGTCAGGCCCGTGCGCGATGAGCTTGGCGATCATCGAGTCGTAGTGCGGCGAGATCTCGTCGCCACTGTCCACCCCGGACTCGATGCGCACGCCAGCGCGCGAAAAATCGACCACCTGCAGCCGCCCGGTGGCCGGTAAAAAGCCCGCATCGGCGTCTTCCGCGCACAGCCGGGCCTCAAATGCGTGACCGATGCAGCGCACGTCGGCCTGCGTCAGGGGCAAGGTACCGGTGTCGGCAATGCGCAGTTGCAGTTCGACCAGATCGAGGCCTGTGACTTCTTCGGTCACCGGGTGCTCGACTTGCAGCCGCGGATTGACTTCCAGGAAGTAATGTTCCTCGCCCGTGACGACAAACTCCACCGTGCCCAGGCCGCGGTAGTTCACGCCAGAAGCCAGCTTGACCGCGTCGGCCAGGATGGCTTCTCGCAGGCGCGGGCTGAGACCGCTGGACGGCGCTTCTTCGATCACTTTTTGATGGCGCCGCTGCAAGGTGCACTCGCGCTCGAACAGGTGGATGGCGTGGCCCTGGCCATCACCGGCTACCTGCACCTCCAGGTGGCGCACCTGCGGCAGGTAGCGCTCGACGATCAGTTCGCCGTTGCCGAAGGCTTTTTCGGCCTCACGCATGGCACTCTCGATGCGCGACTCCAGCCCCTCCAGCGTCTCGACCACCGCCATGCCACGGCCACCGCCACCAGCCACGGCCTTGAGCAGCACGGGCAGCTTCATACCGCGCACCAGATTCAACACCTCGGCTGGGTCGGTCATGCCGCTTTCGCTGCCGGGAATGACCGGCACGCCGAGGCAGGCTGCCTCGCGCTTGGCACTGGCTTTGCCGCCGACGCGCTCGATGGTGTCGGCCCGGGGTCCAATGAAGGTCAAGCCAGCCGCATCCAGTGCGCGCACAAAGGCCGGATTTTCCGAGACAAAACCATAGCCCGGATGAACGGCGTCGGCGCCCACACGCCGGGCCGCCGCGATGATGGCATCGATGTTCAGATAACTCTCGCTGGGCGCTGCACCCCCGAGTTCGACCGATTCACCGATCTCACGCACATGGCGGGCAAACCGGTCGGCACTGGAGTGCACGGTGGCCACTTCCAGGCCGAGCTTGCGGCAGGTGCGGGCAATGCGGCAGGCGATCTCGCCGCGGTTAGCAATGAGG
>DATLGV010000363.1:0-4789 GCA_035540275.1 Acidovorax sp.
ACCATGAACTGCCACGCCGCCATGGGGGCCGAGATACTGGGGCGCTCGCACATTCCCGTGTTTCGCATGGCGGCCGAGGTGGCGCTCACGCACCACGAGCGCTACGACGGCCAGGGTTATCCGGCGGGCCTGTCGGGCGACGCGATTCCGCTGTCGGGCCGTATCACCGCCGTGGTGGATTTTTTTGACGCGCTGACCATGGACCGGGTGTACCGTCCTGCGTTCTCGGTACCGGAGGCGCTGGAGATGCTGGCGGCCGAGCGTGGCCACGCCTTTGATCCGGTGATCGTGGACACATTCTTGGCGCATGCCGAGGCCATCGATGCCCTGCGGTGCAGGATCACGCGGGAATGTCCGTCTTTTGATGCACTGATCGACGCGCCCTGACCCCTTTTTCTGACCGCTCAGCGGCAGGCCACTGCGGGCACGGTGGTTTGATTGATCCGAGGATTCTCAATGATGATGACGATGATGCAGTGGTTGAAACCGGGAGCATGGGCCATCAGCCGTCTGCTGCTGGCCCTGTGCGCCACCCAGGCGCTGGCAGGGCCTGTGGCCGAGCGTGTCCAGAGCCAGTCGGTGCTGCGCGTGTGTGTCTGGCCGGACTACTATGGCGTGACCTACCGCCACCCGCGCACGCAACAGCTGGGGGGCATTGACATCGATCTGTCGGTCGAGCTGGCGCGCGACCTCAGGGCGCGGGTCGAATACGTGGACTCTTCCTTTCCCACCCTCATTGACGACCTGAACCAGGACCGGTGCGACGTGGCCATGTTCGCCATCGGCATGCTGCCCCAGCGCATGGAAAAGCTGGCTTTCACCCAGCCCTACATGCGCAGCGACATCTACGCCATCACGACCAAAACCAGTACGGCCATCCGGCAGTGGGCCGACATCGACAAGCCAGGCGTGCTGGTGGGGGTGCAGGCAGGCACGTTCATGGAACCCATCATGGCCCAGCGCCTCAAGCAGGCCACGCTGGTGCGCATCCAGCTGCCCGCTACCCGCGAGCGGGAACTGACGGCAGGGCGCATTGACGTCTTCATGACCGACTACCCCTACAGCCGGCGCCTGATGGACAACGCCGACTGGGCCCGGCTCATCGAGCCGCCCGAGAAGTTCTCGCTGCTGCCCTATGGCTACGCCGTCAAACGTGGCGACGTGGCGTGGCTGGCCACGGTAGAGGCCTTTGTGACGCGCATCAAGACCGATGGCCGCCTGCGGCAGGCGGCCGCCCAGAATGGCCTGAGCGCCATCGTGGTGCACTGACATGGCGGGCGTGCGCGCGATGTTCTCCGCCTGGACCCGGCTGCGCGCGTGGGTGCTGCACAGCAGCCACCTGGTCCTGCTGACCGGCGGACTGTCGGCGCTGGTGGCGCTGGCGGCCGTCGGTGCGTTGGCCCTGAACGATTTTCGCGCGGCAAACATTGGCCACCAGAACCATGCCGCCATGCTGGCCCGGGTGCTGGAGGACCAGGCTACGCGCACCATGCAGACGACCGAACTGGCGCTGGAGTCGTTGGCCACCTTGCCTGCCCTCACGGCGGTGGTGTCCGACCCCCGGCGCATGCAGGACACCCTGGGCCAGGCGCTGGCAGCGCTGCCGTTTTTGCGGGGGCTGGCCGTGGTGGATGCCGGTGGCCGGGTGGTGGTGAGCACCTTGCCAGGCGATACCGAGAGTTTTGTCGACCTGGCGAAGCTGGGTTCTCCCGTGGTGGTGGGGCGGACGGTGCAGGGCGGCCTCACGCCGGGCCGCAGCCTGCAAAGCGTGCGCCTGGGGGGGCCGGCGGTGGCGACCCCTGCTGGTGTGGCGTTTATTCCCATCTTGCACGGCTACAAGAGCGAGGCCGGGCACCTGCTGGTGCTGGTTGCGCTGGTCAACCCCGATTCGCTGTCCAACTTTCAGCACCTGACGCTGGAGTCAGACGTTTTCAATTCGGTGGTGACCTCCTACGACGGCCAGGTGCTGGCCACCTCGGGTGCTGCGGCTTCGCTGGCGGGCAAGCGGGTGAACAACGTTCCCGTGTTCAGCCAGTTCCTGCCGCGGCAGGAGCACGCGACCTACCTGGGCGTGGGGGTGCTGGGCGAACGGCAGATCGTCAGCTTCCGCGCCTCCGTCTCCAAGCCGCTGGTGGTGGTGGTCGAGACCTCTTACACCGCCGCCGTGCAGCGCTGGCTGGCCGATGCCCGCGCGCTGATGGGCATTGGCGTAGCCCTGGTAGCCCTGGTGCTGGGCTTGACTTTTGCGGTGTGGCGGGGCTTGCGCACCCGCGAGCGGGCGCGGCGGGCCATGGATGCGGCGCAGGCCCGTATCGCCCGCAACGAACGGGACCTGTCGGTGCTGATGCGCAGCGTGCAGGAGCTGATTTTCCGCACCGATGCCCAGGGTGTGATCACCTACGTGAACCCCCATTGGACGGTCATGACCGGCACCAGGCCCGACCGCGCCATTGGCAAGCGCCTGCATGACCTGGTGGAGCCGCAAAGCCGCAACGACGTGGCCCGGGCCATCGACCCCCGATCGCCCGATGGAGCGCGGGTCTGCCAGGTGCTGTCCCGCTCGGCAGAAGGCAAGGAGATGATGTTCCAGGTGGCGGTGGTGCCCCTGGTGGCAGCCGGGCGCGTGATCGGCTTTGCGGGCAGCGCCGTGGACGAAACGGAGCGCTGGATGGCCCAGCAGCAGCTGCAGGCGCAGATCGCTTTTCAGGATCTGCTGCTGGAGACCAGCCCGCTGCCCATCTCCGTGACCGACGCGCATGACCGTTTTGTGCGTGTGAACAAGGCCTGGGAGGAATACAAGGGCCGTGCGCGCTCTACCGTGCTGGGCAAGGCCGTGGGCGAGTGCCTGCCGCCCGATGAAGCCAAGGTCCACCAGGCGTCCAACAAGCAGCTGTTGCGCCGGGGCGGGCGTTCTCTGGCCGAAGCGCAGTTGCGCCACGGGGACGGATCGCGTCGCCACACCCGCGTCGCCAAGGCGGCCATCGCCGATGAGCATGACCAGGTGACCGGTGTGCTCACCATTCTCATGGATGTGAGCGAGTTCCGCGAGGCAGAGCGCGCTACCCAGGAGGCACGGGACGCGGCTGAAGAAGCCTCCCGCGCCAAGTCGGAGTTTGTGGCCAACATGAGCCATGAGCTGCGTACGCCGCTGCAGTCCATTCTGGGCTTTGCCGAGCTGGGCATGCTGCGCAGTCGCACCCAGCCCAAGCTCGGGGGCATGTTCGAAGACATCCATTCCGCGGGCCAGCGCATGCTCACGCTGGTGAACGACCTGCTGGAGGTCTCCAAGCTCGAGAGTACCGTGGGCACGTTCCACATGGAGCGCATCGATCTGCGCGGCGTGGTGCGCCCCGTCATCCGGGAGCTGGAGCCCTTGTTCGAGCGCAGCCACCTGATGATGGACCTGCGCATGCCCGACCTTCCGCTGGTGGCCAAGGCCGATCCGCTGCGTTTTCAGCAGGTGATTCGCAACCTGGTCGCCAATGCCATCAAGTTTTCGCCGCCCGGCAGCTCCATCACGCTGGAGGGCTTCTCGGATGTCCAGGGCCAGACGCATCTGGTGGTGCGCGACGAGGGGCCAGGCATTCCTCCGTCCGAGCTGGAAAGCATTTTTGAGGCCTTCGTGCAGTCCAGCAAGACCAAAGACGGATCCGGAGGCTCGGGCCTGGGACTGGCCATCTGCCGCAAGATTGTCGAGGCCATGGGCGGCCGCATCTTCGCTGAGAACCTGCCTGCCAGCGGCGCGGCCTTTCACATCATCCTGCCTGCCCGAGGCCAGTCGGAAACCTTGCCCGCGCCGCTGGAATAAGAGCCGCTAACAAAACCCTTCTGGCGTCGTTGCCGCGTCTTGTCGTTCTGCCCGTACTGCCCGTACTGCCTGCGACGCAGCGCCTAGCCAGAACCGCTTCGCTGAGTTTTGACAGCCGCTCCAAGGCAACCGCAGTGCACAGCCCACGAAAAAGCCCTCGGATGAGGGCTTTTTCGTGGATGCTGGCGGGGCGCCGCAGCGCCCCCGGGAGTCAGCCGCCCTTGCGCGAACGCTTGCCAGGGTTCTTCTTGCTGCGCGTGGCCACGCCGCGCTCCAGGCTCACGCGCTGGCCGCGGCCGGGCGTATTCAAGGTCACGCCGGGCAGTGGCTTGGGTTGGGGGGTGCGCTTGCGGTCTGCTTCGGTGACGATCTTGTTGCCCATGGTAGGTCTCTGAGAAAGTGGAAAAAAGAGGCATATTAGGCCACAGGTGCAACACCCGCACCCACGGACGGCACCACGCGCTGCGGGGACAGGGCAGCCGTGGCTCAGTCGGGCAGTGCCAGCCGGGCCAGAACCTGCGGTGCTGCATGGCCCCGTTGCCGCAGGATGAGCGCTTCGCCCGAACGGGTGCTGTCCTTTGCCAGGTCGGCCTGGACAAACATGTGGCTCACCCACACTTCGAACCGGCCGCTGTGCGCGGAGGCTGCCGCAAGGGCTTCGCGCAATGCGCGCAAGTGGGCTTCTCCCGTGGTCTCCGGGGCGCCTCGGGGCGACCCCAGCGGGTTCCAGACCTGTGGCGTGCCGAAGGCCAGCGTGGCCGTATCGATGCAGCGGCACCAGGGACTGGACAGCACGGCAGCCGGCTGCAGCTCCCGTGCCTTGAACCATGCGCCTATGCGCCGCGCCTGGGCGCGGCCTGCATCGTTCAGATTGCGCTGGGTGCTGCAATCGCCCAGGCGAAACCCCGGCGGGTCGAAAGTGCCCGGCGCGAGCGCATGGCGAAACAGCGCGACTACACCGCCTTGCCGCAGCAGCGCCTC
>DATLGV010000364.1:0-2881 GCA_035540275.1 Acidovorax sp.
TCCATGACCTGCTCCAGCGTGACGTCGGCCGAGCCCACTTCCAGGGTCAGCGTGACGGGAATTTTCCGCAGCATCTGCGCGAAGTCGCGCCGCGGGTGCGCGGCTGCGGGGGCCTCCGCCAGCGACAGGCCGTCGTGGTCGAGATCGGAGGGCAGCTCTTCGAGCAGGGTATCGAATTCGGGTTTTTCTTGGTTCATGGAATGAGCATCACGCTACGTCGTTGAATGCGGTGAGCCACAGCCCACCCTTGTGCTCCGCCACCGTCGCGGTGAACAGGCGCGAATCCTTGATGAGAACGTCGGCCGACTGGAAACTGACCGGTATCACCGTGCCCGGCTGCAGGTCCATCACCTCGCCCAAGGTCATGCGCCGACGCAAAAGGCGCGCCGACAGCCTCACGGGGATGCGCGCCGCCAGCGGACCGGCGTCGGCACGCAGCCGCTCCCGGCGCCGCTGGATGCGATCGCCGCTGAGGGTGCCCAGCAACCGCTCCATCCAGGCGTCGTCAAGCCCGATCTGCACTTCGGACACCAATCCCCATCGGGGCTCTTCGATGGTCAGGGCAAGCGTCCAGGCACCGACTGCGTCACGCGATGACGCCAACCATGCCATGGGCTCCGGCACGGCTTCCTCGGCGGGCCTGGTCACCAGCGCCTCCAACCCTGCCTGCACGCGCTGCACCAACGCCGCCACGATGTCCAGGCTCAACCTGTGCGCCAGTCGCTCCTCGGTGGCCGTCACGGGCACGCTATCGGGCTCGGGCAGATCGGTGCCACGCAGGCCATAACGGCAGTTCAGCAGCCCCAGCAGCAGGGCGCGCTCCAGTGCCACGCCCATGCGACCCTGCGCACCGCCATAAACCTGCCAACGCGCTGGGCCGCCCGCCGGGCGGTGCAGCATGCGCGCGCCGGTCACGACCAGGCGAGTACCATAGCGACGGTTCGTGCCTTGACGCAGCAGGTCCGCCAGATCGGCACCGAACTTCTGCGCGAACGGCGCCAGCAGATGCACGGGGCGGTCCAGGGTGCGGGCATCCAGCACGGGATGTAGAGCAGCTGAGTAGCGCACACACTGTGTCATGTTGGGCTCAAGCGTAAAAGTCAATAAATTGCTGCATGCAGAGTGATGCCGAAGCATCGGCGAGCAGGTGGGCCCATTGATCAACGTTCAGGCATGCGGAGCAGCAAAAAGCCTCCAAAGCACGCTCTTTTAGTTGCGTCAATGTCAACATTTTACACAAAGACACAAAATCTCAGCTTTTTTCTAAAAAGATTTACTTTTTGTTGTCAGTTTGCCGCATTTATCGCAACAACATGCCCAAGACTCCTCCCCCCTCTCTACAGATGTCCGCAACGGACGAGGACGCCAGCGTCATCTCCCAGCGGCTGCACACCTTTTTCGCCGCACAAGGCTGGCCACGGCATAAGCACTCCTCCCAACTCGCGGTCATCCTGGGCCTCTCCCGCTCGGGAGCGTTCCGCAAGTTCCAGGACGGGTCGTTCTCGGCGACCGATCTACAGGCCCTGGCCCAGCATTTCGGCGTGGATCTGAGCGAATTGCTCAACAGTCAGGGCGCGCGGGACGAAAGCCCCGTGGGCGAGACCCTGGCCGCCCGACTCAAGATCGCCCCGCACCTACTGGCCTGCATGGCCACCCTGGGCGAAGCGATGGGCCCCAATGAGCATTGCGAACTGGTGGCGGTGGCAGACGGCGACAGCTGGCTGATCCAACCGTTCGCCGACACCTCCGCCACCACACCGCGGCGTCGCGTGCTGCAGCTCGTGGTCACGCCGCGGCAGCGCTCGCTGCCCCGCCTCGCCATCCTCGAAGATTCGCCAGACCTCGCGGCCAATCTGCAGGAGGCTTTTACACGCTCGGGTTGCCATGCCACCGTGTTCAGTTCCGCGACCGATCTTGCGCAGGAGGCGGCCGCAGCCCCTTTCGACGCCTACGTGGTGGACTGGTGGCTCGGCGGCGGCCATACTTCGGCCGCGGTGCTCCAGTCGATCCGCCGGGCGCAGCCCGCGGCCCCGCTGGTGCTCACCACCGGTGCGATCGCGGCCGGCAACGCCGCCGAGGAAGAGATCGCGCGCATCACGCTGGCGCTGCGCATTCACGTGATCGAAAAGCCCTTCCGCCTGGCACTGCTGGTGTCCCAGGTCAAGCAGCTCCTGGGTGAGGACTTCTAGGACCTGTTCGCACTATTTTTTCCAGGGCCAACAGAGCCGCGTAGCGACCTTGGCCTGCATCACCTGCGCGGGTCGGTGGTAGTGCGGATCGAGAAGGGTTACCAGGGTCTTTTTGCAGCCATACCCCGGCTATTGGCTGCAAAAAGACGCCTTGCGGCCCATCCCGATCCGCACTATCCCCGACTCGCGAGGGTTATGCAGAACATCCCTAGCCAAAGCACTGCATGGCTGAGCGCAGCCGCGCCACGGAAATCGGCTTCTCGAACTTGGCCGCAAACAGCGCGTCACCCTGCGCATCGCATTCGTGGTAGGCCGACAGGGCCACCGCGGGCGTGCCCTGGTTCAGGGCGCCGGCCTCGTTGGCCGCACGCGCCACGTCGTAGCCACTGCCGTCGCTCAGGCGCAGGTCCAGCACCAGGCCGTCGTACTTGGTGACCGCCAGCATCTGCCTCGCCCGCGCCACGCTGGGTGCGCCCTCTGCCGCGGCGCCCAGCGCCTGGAGCATCGCCAGCAGGCTCTCGCGAACGTCGTCGTTGTCTTCCACCACCAGAACGCGGGTGCGCCGGGGGGCCGGCGCGGCGGGGCGCTCGGACGGCAGGGCTTCCACCTCGACGGGAATCTGGACGATAAAGGCCGTTCCCTCTCCCACCTGGGTCACCACGCGCGCGGTACCCCGCAGCAGATCGGCCATG
>DATLGV010000365.1:0-3372 GCA_035540275.1 Acidovorax sp.
GTGGAGTACCAGTTCAAGAACAAGAAGTCCATCGTCAACCAGCGCGAAATCGGCAGCGACACCCAGTCGCTGCAGACTGCCCTGAAAAACGCGCTGCGCCAGGCGCCCGATGTGATTCTGATCGGCGAAATCCGCGACCGCGAAACCATGTCGGCCGCCATTGCCTATGCGCAGTCGGGCCACCTGTGCCTGGCCACGCTGCACGGCAACAACAGCTATCACGCGCTCAACCGCATCTTGTCGTTCTACCCTGTCGAGGTGCGGCCCACCATGCTGGGCGACCTGGCATCGGCCCTCAAGGCCGTGATCTCCCAGCGCCTGGTGCGCAAGACCGACGGCGGCCGGGCGCCCGCTGTGGAGGTCATGCTCAATTCCAAGCTCGTCTCGGAGTTGATCGAAAAGGGAGACTTCTCCGGCGTGAAGGAGGCCATGGAAAAATCCATGGCCGAAGGCTCGCAGACCTTCGAGGAGGCTCTGGCCCGCCTCATCATGGAGTCCAAGATCGACCGCAAGGAAGGCCTTGCGTACGCAGACTCGCCCACCAACCTCATGTGGCGCCTGCAAAACGACTTCTCCCTGGCCGCCAATGCCGCCAAGGCCCAAAAGGAAGCACGCGAGACGCCGGATGACACGCCGTCGTTTACCGAGATCGTGCTGGACGTCAAGCCTGTGGTGTGATGCACAGCCGCCCTGAGTCCCCTCCGGCGCCGGGCACGATGCCCGCGCTGCGGGGCGGCCCTTGCCTGGCGCCCCCGCCTGCGCGGCGTTGTTGCCAGCGCCTCGCCCCTTGATCGCAGCCTGGCTGCCCGTCTTCATTGCCTGAACCCATTCCATGTCCCGCACCCTGCACCTGGCCGAACAGCTCATCGCCCTGCCCTCCATCACCCCGGAGGATGCCGGCTGCCTGGACCTGCTGGCCGCACGGCTGGCCCCGCTGGGTTTCGTCTGCGAGCGGCTGGACAGCGGCCCGGCAGACTTCCGTGTCAGCAATTTATGGGCAAAACGGCCAGCCGCGCATGCAGAACGTGCGTCCAATGCTATCAAAACCATAGTTTTTGCAGGCCACACCGATGTGGTCCCCACCGGCCCGTTGGCCCAGTGGAGCAGCGACCCGTTCGTGCCCACCCACAAGGACGGCAAGCTCTATGGCCGTGGCGCCAGCGACATGAAAACCTCGATTGCAGCCTTCGTGGTCGCGGTGGAAGAGTTTCTCGCCGCCACACCTGCTCCGCTGGTCGAGCTGGCCTTTTTGCTGACCAGCGATGAGGAAGGCCCCTCGGTCGACGGCACCAAGATCGTGGTCGAACAGCTCAGGGCGCGCGGCGAACGGCTGGACTACTGCATCGTGGGCGAGCCCACTTCGGTCGAAAAAACCGGCGACATGATCAAGAACGGACGGCGTGGCACCCTGAGCGGCAAGCTCAGCGTGCGCGGCATCCAGGGCCACATCGCCTATCCGCAGCTGGCTCGCAACCCCATCCATCAAGCCCTGCCTGCCCTGACGGAGCTGGCCGCCACGGTGTGGGACAACGGCAACGCGTTCTTTCCACCCACCAGCTGGCAGATCAGCAACATGCATGGTGGCACCGGCGCCACCAATGTGATCCCGGGTGAGGTGGTGATCGACTTCAACTTCCGCTTCTCGACCGAATCGACGGCAGAGGGTCTGCAGCAGCGCGTGCATGCCGTGCTCGACCGCCATGGGCTCGACTACGACCTGCGCTGGACGTTGGGCGGACAACCCTTCCTCACCACACCCGGGGAGCTGGTGGGCGCCGTGCAGCAGGCCATCGCCGCGGAAACCGGCCTGACGACCGAACTGTCCACCACCGGCGGAACCAGCGATGGCCGCTTCATTGCCCAGGTCTGCCCCCAGGTGATCGAACTGGGGCCGCCCAACGCCAGCATCCACAAAATTGACGAGCATGTGGTGGTAGCCGATATCGAACCCCTCAAGAACATCTACCGCCGCACCCTCGAGAACCTGCATGCACAGGCCACGGCAGCCCAGGCGGGGACCACAGCATGACCAGCCACCCACACGAAACGCCCGCGTCTGCCACAGTGACGGTGGGCACCCTGGTCGAATGGGGTGCCCAGCGGCTGGCAACAGCTGGCGTGTCGTTCGGCCACGGCACGACCAATGCCCACGACGAAGCCACCTGGCTCGTGCTGTGGCGCCTGGGTCTGCCCCTGGACAGCGACCTCTCCGATGTACCAGGTTCCGTGAAAGACACGCCTGTAGCGCCCGCAGATCAAGCCTTGGTTGCTGCACTTTTTGAAGAGCGTATCGCTACGCGAAAGCCTGCCGCCTACCTCACGCGCGAAGCCTGGCTCCAGGGCATACCCTTTTACGTCGATGAGCGCGCCATCGTGCCGCGCAGCTTCATCGCAGAGTTGCTGGTAGACGGCGGGGCAGACGAATTCCTGAGCGACCACACCCATCGTGTGCTGGACCTGTGCACCGGCAATGGCAGCCTGGCGGTGCTGGCCGCTATGGCGTGGCCCGAGGTGTCAGTCACCGGCGCCGACATCTCGCCCGACGCCCTCGCAGTGGCGCGCATCAATGTGGACAAGCATGGGTTGCAGGACCGCATCACCCTGCAGCTGTCCGACGGACTGAGCACCCTGCCCGGCCCCTGGGACCTGATCCTGTGCAACCCGCCCTACGTGAACGCCGCCAGCATGGCCGCATTGCCCGGCGAGTACCGTGCCGAACCCACACTGGCCCTGGCGGGCGGTGACGACGGCATGGACTTTGTGCGCAAGCTGGTTGCAGCCGCTCCGGCCTGCATGAGCGAGGACGCAGTCCTCATTCTGGAGATCGGCAACGAGCGCAGTCACTTTGAGGCGGCCTTTCCACAGCTCCCGGTTTTCTGGCTCGACACCAGCGCGGGCGAGGACCAGGTTTTGCTGGTCACCCGACAGGCGCTGGCCGCCCAAACCCGGCTCACGGCACAATAGAGCCCTTTGCGCCACCTTGGCAGCTGTCAACGGCAGTGCCGTTGACAGCTGCGCCGGCCCCCCGATTTGCGTACGCCACCCGCCTCGTGCGGGTGCGCTTTTTTCTGATTCCCGGATGATCACCCTCAAGAACGTTACCCTGCGCCGCGGCACGAAAGTCGTGCTCGACAGCGTGTCCACCACCATCAACCCCGGTGAAAGCGTGGGGCTGGTGGGCCGCAATGGCGCGGGCAAGTCCAGCCTGTTTGCGCTGCTCAGCGGCAAGCTGCATGAAGACGGGGGCGATTTCTACATCCCGCCCAGCTGGCGCATGGCCGAGGTCGCGCAGAACATGCCCGAGACCGACCAGTCGGCCACCGATTTTGTGCTGGAAGGCGACACGCGCCTGGCCGAGGTGCAGCGCCAGCT
>DATLGV010000366.1:0-2127 GCA_035540275.1 Acidovorax sp.
CCTGGGCAGCCCGCCTGCCCACGAGCCCTTGCAGGTGGTCATCAAGATGACGCGCTGCAACGACCAGCCAGTGGCCAAGCTGTCGGATACGCCGGGCAAGGGCATGTGCGATGACGAGAAGTACCTGGCCTACCTGCGCCAGGTCTTCGATATTCCTTCACCGACCTGAGGGCGTGTGAACGAACGCGCCATGCCCGCTCGGCCCTGCCAGATGCATTCACGCCTTCTGGTCGCGCAGCGCGAGTGCCATCGCCCTGCGGTGCCTTGATTTTTGACAATGAGACGGAGACAAGAACCATGAAATTCTCGCGCGGGCTGGCGGTCGCCGGCTTCCTCGCAGCGCTGCCTGGCCTGGCGCTGGCGGCCGATATCGACGGCGCAGCGCTGTCGGTGCTGTGGGGGGTGCCGTTTGCAGGCATTCTCCTGTCGATTGCGCTGATGCCCTTGCTGGTGCCGGTGTTCTGGCACCACCACTTTGGCAAGGTGGCGGCCGCATGGGCACTGGCCTTCGTGCTGCCGTTTGCCGCGGTGTTCGGCCCTGGCATGGCGGGTGCCAGCCTGGTGCACGCGCTGCTGGCCGAGTACCTCCCCTTCGTGATCCTGCTCACGGCGCTGTTCACCGTGGCGGGGGGGGTCTACATCCGGGGCAACCTGCACGGCAGCCCGCTGCTCAACACCAGCATCCTGGGCATCGGTGCCGTGCTGGCGAGCTTCATGGGCACCACCGGGGCTTCGATGTTGCTGATCCGCCCGTTGATCCGCGCCAATGACAACCGCAAGCATGTGGCCCACGTCGTGGTGTTCTTCATCTTCATCGTGTCCAACGCCGGGGGCTCGTTGACGCCCCTGGGCGATCCGCCGCTGTTCCTGGGGTTCCTCAAGGGCGTGGATTTCTTCTGGACGGTGCGCCACATCTTCCCGGAGACGCTGTTTCTCGTGTGCGTGCTGCTGGCCGTCTTCTTCGCGCTGGATTCCTGGTACTACCACCGCCGCGAGGAAATCCTGCGCACCGACCCCACTCCCGATACCCGTTCGATCGGGTTCGATGGCAAGGCCAATTTCGCGCTGCTGGGCGTGGTGGTGGCGCTGGTGCTGATGAGCGGCATGTGGAAGTCTTCGGTGGTGTTCGACATCGCGGGCACGGAAGTCGGCCTGCCCGGTATCGTCCGTGACCTGGGCCTGATCATGGTCACCATCGTGTCCCTGCGCATCACGCCCACCCAGGTGCATGAAGACAACCAGTTCAGCTGGGGGCCCATGCAGGAGGTGGCCAAGCTGTTTGCGGGCATCTTCCTCACCATCATCCCGGTGATCGCCATGCTCAAGGCCGGCGTGAACGGCCCCTTTGGCGCGATTGTCGCGGCTGTGACGCGGGCCGATGGATCCCCCGACCCCTCCATGTATTTCTGGGCGGCCGGGGTGCTCAGCTCGTTCCTGGACAACGCGCCCACCTACCTGGTGTTTTTCAACACCGCCGGGGGCGACCCAGCCGTGCTGATGACCACCCTGGCTCCCACGCTGGCCGCCATCTCGGCGGGGGCCGTGTTCATGGGGGCCAACACCTACATCGGCAACGCCCCCAATCTCATGGTCAAGGCCATTGCTGAAGACCGTGGCGTGAAGATGCCCAGCTTCTTCGGCTACATGCTGTGGTCGGGCGGCATTCTGGTGCCGCTCTTTATCGTCATGACTTTCATCTGGTTCAGGTAGCTCCATGAGTAAACCCCGCATCCTGGTCGCGCGAGCGATCTTCCCTGACATCGTGGACCGCCTGCGCGCGCACTTCGACGTGGAAGCCAATCCCGACGACGTGATCTGGACACCGCAAGAACTGGCCGCGCGCCTGGCCGACAAGGACGGCGTGCTGACCACCGGCAGTCAGCGCGTGGATGCCGCGTTGCTGGCCGCCGCGCCGCGCCTGAAGATCTGCGCCAACATGGCCGTGGGCTACAACAACTTCGACGTGGACGCCATGACCGCCGCCGGCGTACAGGGCACCAACACGCCCGACGTGCTGACCGAAACCACGGCCGACTTTGGCTTTGCGCTCTTGATGGCCACGGCCCGCCGCATGACCGAGAGCGAGCATTACCTGCGCGCCGGGAAGTGGACCAAATGGAGCTACGA
>DATLGV010000367.1:0-3170 GCA_035540275.1 Acidovorax sp.
GCGCGGTGGAGGTAGACCCCAAGGCCTCCGCCAAGGGCCGCAAGGGCGCCCCCGGCGCTGAAGCGCCCGCCGCCGCAGGCGCCGCGCCCGCACCCGCTCCAGCAGCCTCCCGCTGAGCACGAAGGACGCAGCACATGGCCCAGTTCTTCATCAACCGGCCCATCTTCGCGTGGGTCATCGCCATCATCATCATGCTGGGCGGCGCGCTGTCCATCGTCACGCTACCGCTGGAGCAGTACCCCGACATCGCTCCGCCGCGCGTGACCATCGGCTCGCAATACACCGGCGCCTCGGCCGAGACGGTCGAGAACTCGGTCACGCAGATCATCGAGCAGCAGCTCAAGGGCATCGACAACATGCTCTACATGAGCTCGACCTCGGATGCCTCGGGCCGCTCGCGCACCACGCTCACCTTCGCCCCAGGCACCAACATCGACGTGGCGCAGGTGCAGGTGCAGAACAAGCTGCAGGCCGCCACCAACCGCCTGCCCGACGCCGTCAAGAGCCGGGGCGTGTTCGTGAACAAGGGCGGGCAGGATTTTCTGGTCACTTACAGCTTCTTCTCCAAAGACCCCTCGATGAGCGCCGTGGACATCGGCGACTTTTTGACCAGCAGCCTGGTGGACGTGATCGGCCGCATCGACGGTGTCGGCGACGTCACGGTGTTCGGCACCAACTACGCCATGCGCATCTGGATGGACCCGGCCAAGATGGAGAAGTACGCGCTGATGCCGTCGGACCTCGTCAATGCGCTCAACGCCCAGAACGCCCAGGTGTCTGCCGGCCAGCTGGGCGCCCTGCCTGCGGTGTCCGACCAGCAGCTCAACGCCACCATCACCGCCCGCACCAAGCTCAAGACCGTGGAGCAGTTCGAGCGCATCGTGCTCAAGTCGGCGCTCGACGGGTCGGTGGTCACCATCAAGGACGTGGCCCGCGTGGAGCTGGGCGCCGAGAACCTGACCGTGAAGGCCAAGCTCAATGGCATGCCCGGCGCGGGCATGGGTATCGTGCTGGCCGACGGCGCCAACGCCATGCAGGTGGCCGACGCCATCGCCGCCAAGCTGGCCGAGCTCAAGCCCTACTTCCCCAACCAGATCGACTACTTCGTGAGCTCGGACTCCACACCCTTTGTGCGCGCCTCCATCAAGGAAGTGGTCAGCGCGCTGGGCGAGGCCATGATCCTGGTGGTGATCGTGATGTTCGTGTTTTTGCAGAACTTCCGCGCCACGCTGATCCCTGCCATTGCCGTGCCGGTGGTGCTGCTGGGCACCTTTGGGGTGCTGTCGCTCGCGGGCTATTCGATCAACACGCTGACCATGTTTGCCATGGTGCTGGCCATCGGCCTGCTGGTGGACGATGCGATCGTGGTGGTCGAGAACGTCGAGCGGGTGATGCACGAGACCGGCCAGTCGGCCAAGGAGGCCACCCGCCAGTCCATGCGCGAGATCACGCCCGCCCTGGTGGGCATCGGGGTCACACTGTCGGCGGTGTTTGTACCCATGGCGTTCTTTGGCGGCTCGACCGGCGTGATTTACCGGCAGTTTTCCATCACCATCGTGGCGGCCATGGCGCTGTCGGTGTTCGTGGCGCTGACGCTCACCCCGGCGCTGTGCGCCACGCTGCTCAAGCCCGCAGCCGCGTCTGCGGGGCATGACCGGCCGATTCGCCGCGGCCTGCTGGGCCTGAACGACCGGTTCTTCCGCTGGTTCAACCACCATTTCGACGCCACGGCCTCGCGCTACCAGGGCACGGTGGCCTACACCCTGCGCCGCACCAAGCGCATGGCGCTGATCTTTCTGGCGGTGTGTGGTGTGGTGTGGCTGCTCATGGCACGCCTGCCCACCTCCTTCCTGCCCGACGAAGACCAGGGCTTTCTGTATGTGAACGTGAACCTGCCCTCGGGCGCCGCCGACGCGCGGCTGCAGAGCGTGCTGGACCAGGTGCGCGACTACTTTGCGCAGCAGCCCGATGTGCTGAGCTTCTACCAGGTCTCGGGCATCAACGGCGACCAGGCCTCGGCCCGCGGCTTTGTGCGCCTCAAGCCCTGGGAAGACCGCCCCCTGCCCCACCAGGCCGCCGCGCAAATTGCCTACAAGGCCACGCGCGACCTGGCCTCCATCCGTGATGCGCGGGTGCTGGTCGTCATGCCCCCCGCCGTGCGGGGTCTGGGCTCCAGCTCGGGATTCAACTTCGTGATCAAGGACATGAACGGCCTGGGCCACCAGGCGCTGCTGGCCGCCACCAACACTTTCCTGACCGAAGCGCGCAAGCGGCCCGAGCTGACCAACCTGCGCATGACCAACCTGGAGGACGCCAGCGAGCTGCGCCTGGAGATCGACGACCGCAAGGCCGCTGCACTGGGGCTTTCGTACAACGACATCAACAGCGTGCTCTCCAGCGCCATGGGCGGCACCTACGTGAACGACTTTTTGAACAACGAGCGGGTCAAGCGCGTGTACATCCAGGGCGACGCCCCCGCGCGCATGCTGCCGCAGGACGTGGCCCGCTGGAGCGTGCGCAACAGCAAGGGCGAGATGGTGCCGTTCGGCGCGTTCTCGACCAGCTACTGGGCCTACGGCTCGCCGCAGCTGATGCGCTACAACGGCAACCCGGCGTACGAGCTGGAAGGCCGCGCGGCACCGGGCGTCAGCTCGGGCGCCGCGATGAAGATCGTGGAAGACATCCTGCGCACGCTGCCCCCCGGCATCGGCTACGAGTGGACGGGCGCCTCGCTGCAAGAGCGCCAGTCGGGCGCCCAGGCCCCCATGCTGTACGCGATCTCGATCCTGTTCGTGTTCCTGTGCCTGGCCGCCCTGTACGAGAGCTGGACCGTGCCGCTGTCGGTGATCCTGGCCGTGCCTCTGGGCGTGGTGGGGGCCCTGGCAGCCACCTACACCCGGGGCCTGACCAACGACGTGTACTTTCAGGTGGGGCTGCTGACCACCGTGGGGCTGGCGTCCAAAAACGCGATCCTGATCGTCGAGTTTGCGGTGCAGCTGCAGGAGCAGGGCAAGAACCTGTTCGATGCCATCGTGGCCGCCGTGCGCCTGCGCCTGCGCCCCATCCTGATGACCTCGCTGGCCTTTGGTTTCGGGGTGATCCCGCTGGCCATCGGGACCGGCGCGGGTGCCGGCGGGCGGGTGGCCATCGGCACCGCCGTGCTGGGCGGC
>DATLGV010000368.1:0-4252 GCA_035540275.1 Acidovorax sp.
AGGCCCTGCTGCCGCCAGTGCTCGGCGAGACGCTCGCAGTGCGCGAGCCAGTCGTCGGCGGCCGGCTGCAGGCCGTGGTGGACGTGCAGCGCGACGATGCGCCGCGGCGTGCCGAGCGCGCGTGCGGCATGGGCGCTCGCATGCAGCAGCGCGGTCGAGTCGCGCCCGCCGCTCCAGGCCACCGCCACCACCTCCGGCGCGGCGGCGCCCTGCGTCATCAGCGTTCTTTGGTGTCGGTGAAGCGGCCGTAGCCCTGCAGCCGCTCGTAGCGCGTCTGCAGCAGCTCCTTGGGCTTGAGATCGGCGACCTGGCGCAGCGCGTCGCTGAGCGCGCGCTTCAGGTAGGCCGCCATCTGCTTCGGATCGCGGTGCGCGCCGCCGACCGGCTCGTTGACGATCTTGTCGACCAGGCCCAGGGCCTTGAGCCGGTGCGCGGTGATGCCCATGGCATCGGCCGCGTCCTGGGCCTTGTCGGAGGTCTTCCAGAGGATGGAGGCGCAGCCCTCGGGGCTGATCACCGAGTAGATCGAGTACTGCAGCATCAGCACCTGGTCGGCCACCGCGATGGCCAGGGCGCCGCCGGAGCCGCCCTCGCCAATGATGGTGGTGATGATGGGCACTTCCAGCTGCGCCATCTCGTAGATGTTGCGGCCGATGGCCTCGGACTGTCCGCGCTCCTCGGCGTCGATGCCCGGGTAGGCGCCGGGCGTGTCGACGAAGGTGAAGACCGGCAGGCCGAACTTCTCGGCCGTCTTCATGAGTCGCAGGGCCTTGCGGTAGCCCTCGGGCTTGCTCATGCCGAAGTTGCGCATGGCGCGCTCCTTCGTGTCGCGGCCCTTCTGGTGGCCGATGACCATGCAGGCGTGCCCGTTGAAGCGCGCGAGGCCGCCCACGATGGACAGGTCGTCCGCATAGTGGCGGTCGCCGTGCAGCTCGACGAAGTCGGTGAAGATGTCGCGCACGTAGTCGAGCGTGTAGGGGCGCTCGGGGTGGCGGGCGATCTTGGTGATCTGCCAGGGCGACAGTTCGCTGTAGATGTCTTTGGTGAGCTGCTGGCTCTTCTTGCTCAGCTGGTCGATCTCTTCCGAGATATCGACGGCACTCTCGGTCTGCACGTAGCGCAGTTCTTCAATTTTGGATTCCAGCTCGGCGATGGGCTGCTCGAAATCCAGAAAGGTCTTTTTCGCCAACGTTTTTCTCCTTGGGGATCGCACCCGGCGGGGTTGCCACGAATGGCACGCACTGTAACCGGCGTGCCTGCAGTGATGTCAATAGGTTACAGGCAGGGGGTCCAGAGACCGCCAAATATACCAAGTCGCGACGCTGCACCAGGGCTTCCAGGCCTCGGCCACCTCGCGGGCGTCGCTGCGGCTCACGGGGTCGCCAGAGAAGTAATTCTGGCTGATGCCGTTGATCAACCCCACGTCGTCGAGGGGCAAAACATTGGGCCGCATCAAATAGAAAATCAAAAACATCTCGGCCGTCCAGCGGCCGATGCCACGGATGGCCACCAGCTCGGCAATGATGGCCTCGTCATCCATGGCGGCCCAGTCCTTGACGTGCAGCTTGCCGCCCTCAAAGTGCATGGCCAGGTCCACCAGGTAGTCCACCTTGCGGGCAGACAGGCCCGCGGCCCGCATGTCGTCGATCTTGAGCTTGAGCACGCTGGCGGGCTTCATGCTGCGCGGCAGGGCTGCAAAACGCTCCCACACCGTCTGGGCTGCCTTGACGGAGACTTGCTGCCCCACGATGGACCGCGCCAGCGTGATGAAGGGGTCGCCCTTGGTCTGCAGCGCGGCGTCGCCAAACTGCGGGATCAGGCGCTTCATCACCCGGTCTTTTTTCACCAGGTGCTTGCAGGCCTCGGCCCAGTAGTCGGGCGTGGCCAGCACCAGCGGCGGCGTCACAGCGTCGCTTGCTATCTTTTTAGAAGCTGCCACCGCTTACTCCACCTGCGTCATCGACATATTTGGCTTCAAAACCATGCTCATTGGGCGGCTTCCCATGTGGTGCCCGCGGCAGAGTCCTTGAGCACGATGCCCTGGGCCAGCAAGTGGTTGCGGATGCGGTCGGCCTCGGCAAAGTTCTTGGCCGCCTTGGCTGCGGCCCGGGCGGCTATCTGCGCCTGAATCTCGGCCTCGTCCACCCCCGCGGCACCCGACTGAAGAAACGCTTGCGGGTCGCCCTGCAAGATGCCCAGGCAGCCGCCCAGCGCCTTCAGCAGCCCGGCCAGCTCGGCAGAACGGGTCTTGTTGACCTCGCTGGCCAGGTCAAACAGCACGGCCACCGCCTCGGGCGTGCCAAAGTCCTCATCCATCGCGGCCTTGAAGCGGGCTGCGTAGGGGCTGGCCCAGTCGATGGACGCCACCTGCGCCGGGGTCACCAGGCTGAGCGCCGTGTACAGGCGCTTGAGCGCCTGGCGTGCGTCGTCCAGATGGGCGTCGCTGTAATTCAGCGCGCTGCGGTAATGGGCCCGCACGATGAAAAAGCGCACCGTCTCGGCGTCGTAGGTCTTGAGCACGTCGCGGATGGTGAAGAAGTTGCCCAGGCTCTTGGACATCTTCTCGTTGTCCACCCGCACGAAGCCGTTGTGCACCCAGAATTTGGCCAGCGGCTTGCCCGTGGCGCCTTCGCTCTGGGCGATTTCATTCTCGTGGTGGGGGAACTGCAGGTCCGCGCCGCCACCGTGGATGTCAAAGGTTTCGCCGAGCGTGGCGCAGCTCATGGCCGAGCATTCGATGTGCCAGCCGGGGCGGCCGGCGCCGAACTCGCTGTCCCACTTGGCCTCGGGAGGTTCCTCGGGCTTGGCGGACTTCCACAGCACAAAGTCCAGCGGGTCTTCCTTGCCGTCCAGCACGGCCACCCGCTCGCCAGCGCGCAGTTCGTCCAGCGACTTGCCCGAGAGCTTGCCGTAGCCATCGAACTTGCGCACCGAGTAATTCACGTCGCCGTTGGTAGCGCGGTAGGCCAGTCCCTTGCCTTCGAGCTGCGTGATGAGCGAGAGCATCTGCGGCACATATTCGGTGGCGCGGGGTTCCACCGATGGCGGCTCGATGCCCAAGAGGCCGATGTCCTGGTGCATGGCGGCAATCATCTCGTCGGTGAGCTGACGGATGGTGATGCCCCGCTCCAGCGCGCGCTTGATGATCTTGTCGTCGATGTCGGTGATGTTGCGCACGTAGGTCACACGCAGGCCGCTGGCCTTGAGCCACCGCTGCACCACGTCGAAAGCCATCATCATGCGGGCGTGGCCGATGTGGCACAGGTCGTAGATGGTCATGCCGCACACGTACATGCGCACGTGGCCGGGTTCGAGCGGGGAAAAGTCCTCCAATGCACGCGACAGCGTGTTGTAGATGCGCAAACTCATGGGATTTCAGTAACGGGAGACTTGATGGGGGTGGGTGAGAAGCAGAGACTCACCCGGCAGCAGCGGAACTCGGCCCTTGGAAGGGGGTGGCCCGGCAAGGGGCGTCCAGCAAAATCACCAGCGGCAACAGCGTACCGTCATGACAACCCCCTCAGCTACAATCCGCCGCAGTATAAGCCCCCGCCCGGGCCGGCTGCCGCCCAACTCCTTTGCACCTCCATGAAGCAAGTCCGACGCAACCTCCCACGTCTCCTGCGCCTTCTGGCTCTGACCGCCCTGATGGGCACGGGCGTGGCCCACGCGGACGACTATGCCGACATCACCCAGTTGCTCAAGGCAGGCAAGGCGTCCGAGGCACTGGCAAAGGCCGACCAGCGTCTGGCCGCCAACCCGCGTGACCCCCAGCTGCGCTTTTTGCGCGGCGTGGCGCAAACGGACTCGGGCCGTCAGGCCGACGCCATCGCCACCTTCACCAAGCTCACCGAAGAGTACCCGGAGCTGCCCGAGCCCTACAACAACCTGGCCGTGCTGTACGCCAACCAGAACCAGCTGGACAAGGCCCGCACGGCGCTGGAAATGGCGATCCGCACCAACCCCAGCTACGCCACCGCGCAGGAAAACCTGGGCGACATCTACGCCAAGCTGGCCAGCCAGGCCTACAACAAGGCGCTGCAGCTGGATGCCAACAACGCCAACTCCGTCAAGCCCAAGCTGGCGCTGATCCGCGAACTGTTCTCCAACGAAACCGGCAGCAAGGCCGGTCGCCCTGCCGCCGCCGCACCGGCGCCCGCCGTGGTGGTGACCCAGCGTCCCGCAGCAGCTCCTGCGCCCACGCCAGCACCGGCTGCGGCTGCACCGGCCCCCGCCACCCCAGCGCCTGCAC
>DATLGV010000369.1:0-1568 GCA_035540275.1 Acidovorax sp.
CACAGCCTGCCAGTGCGCGATCTTCTTGTCGGCCCGCTCGCCCTTGAGCTTGAGCACGCTGCGCTCGGCCACCAGCGGCGTGATGCTGGCCACGCCCAGTTCGGTGGCTTTCTCGACCAGCCAGTCCATGCGCTCGTTGGCGGTGATGCCCGCCAGCAGGTGCACGGCGCGGGGGGCCTCGCGCTCGATGCCGTGGTGCGCGCCCACCAGCACGCGCACATCGCTGCGGCCCATCTTGAGTACCGTGGCATCGAACTCGCCTCCCGGGTCGCCCGCGTCCTGTCCGCCATGGAACAGGGTGATGCCGTCACCGGGCTGCAGGCGCAGCACCTGCACATGGCGGGCAGCGCCCGGGGGCAGGTCCAGCTCGGCGCCGGTGGCCAGGGGGGCCGGGCAATGGAAACGGGGCATTTGCTATCTTTGTAATAGCTGCTGGCGCTTGAATTTCATGCGCTTGAGCCGATTTTTGCGTGATTTTCCGGGCATGCACTGCGTGCTGGCGGCTGCGGCTACATGCGGCCGTAGGCAAAGCCCACGGCGGGCTCGGTGCCTTCGATCTGGTCCAGCATCTTGAGCAGCGGCCCCAGCTGGCGGTAGCGGTTGGCCGTGGCGCGGATGTACGCGATGAACCGGGGCGCATCGGCCAGGTACTTGGGCTTGCCGTCGCGCATCGTCAGGCGTGCAAAGATGCCGGCGACCTTGAGGTGCCGCTGCAGGCCCATCCATTCCACCGCGCGGTAGAACTCGCCAAAGTCATCGCCCCAGCCGCTGGCGCTCTGCGCCCCCAGCAGGCCGGCCTTGCGTGCCTTTTCCCAGTAACGCACGGTAATGTCGATGACGAATTCTTCTTCCCAGCTGATGAAGGCATCGCGCAGCAGGCTGGCAATGTCGTAGGTGATGGGGCCGTACACCGCGTCCTGGAAGTCCAGCACGCCCAGGGGGGCATCAGCTTCCACCGGGGCCATCAGGTTACGGGTCATGAAGTCGCGGTGCACATAGACGTTGGGGGCTGCCAGGTTGTGCGCCACGATGGCGTCAAAGGTGCTGCTCAGGGTCGCCTGTTGCTTGTCGTCCAGTGTGACGGCGCGGTGTCGGGCGAGGTACCAGTCGGGGAACAGGGCCAGCTCCCGGCGCAGCAGGGCCTCGTCGTAGGCGGGCAGCACGCCGGGTTGCGAGGCCTTTTGCCACTGCAGCAGCACATCGGTGGCCTGCTGGTACCAGGCGTAGGCGTCCTGGGGTTTTTCGGGGTTCAGCCGCTCGATCACGGTCTGGTGGCCCAGGTCGGACAGCAGCATGAAGCCGGTGGGCTCGTCCCAGGCCAGGATCTGCGGCACGTTCAGGCCTGCCGCGGCCATCAGGCCCTGCACCTGCACGAACGGCCGGCAGTTCTCCTTGTCGGGCGGTGCGTCCATGACGATGCGGCTGGCACCCGATGCGCTGTCGATGCGCAGGTAGCGCCGAAAGCTCGCATCGGCCGAGGCGGGGCGCAGCGTGGCGGGCAGCAGCTGGTGGGGGCCCACCAGGGGAGCCAGCCAGGCCTCAAAGGCCGAGCGGCGGGCTGCATCGGG
>DATLGV010000370.1:0-6246 GCA_035540275.1 Acidovorax sp.
GCAGCTCGACCGCTTCTTGATGCGCATTTCCATCGGTTACCCCGACCGCGCCGCCGAGCGCCTGCTGCTGTCGGGCGCCGACCGGCGCGACATGGTCAGCAGCCTGCTGCCCCTGCTGTCGGCCGAGGAGCTGGCCGAGCTGCAGCGCCAGGTGCAGGCCGTGCACACCGCCGATCCGCTGCTCAACTATGTGCAGGACCTGATCGCCGCCACCCGCTCGGGCCGCTGGTTCTTGCAGGGCCTGTCGCCCCGCGCGGGCATTGCGATGCTGCGCGCGGCCAAGGCCCAGGCTCTCATCAGCGGGCGCGACTATGTGGCGCCGGACGACGTGCAGGCCGTGCTGCCGCAAACCATTGCCCACCGCCTGGTGCCCGTGGGCGACGCCGGGCGCGGCGCGGTCGAGCAGGTGCGCGCCATGGTCGATGCGGTGCCGCTGCCCTAACCGATGGAATCCGCCGCCCACCCATCCCTCACAACGCCCACGGGCTGGCGCAGCCTGGCCGCGCGGCTCAGCCCCGTGGCGCCCTTTCGCAGGCGCTTCCAGCGCTGGTGGCAGGCGCGCCTGCCGCTGTCCGACACGCTGCAGCTCACCCAGCGCAATGTCTACATCCTGCCCACAGGCTCGGGCTGGATGCTGGCCCTCACGCTGGTGGTGCTGCTGGTGGCCTCCATCAACTACCAGCTCAACCTGGGCTATCTGCTGACCTTTTTGCTGGCCGGCAGCGCGGTGGTGGGCATGCACATCTGCCACGCCAACCTGCGCGGCCTGACACTGCACCTGAAGGCGCCCGAGCCGCATTTTCTGGGCACCAGCACGGCGTTCGAGATCCAGCTGTCCAGCGATCGCAAGTCGCCGCGCTACGGCATTGCCCTGGCGGTGCACGGCACCGGCAAGGCCGAACACCACTGGGCCTGGACCGATGTGCCCGCCCAGGGCCAGGCCAGCGTGCAGGTCGCCTTCCAGCCGGGCCGCCGGGGGCTGCACCGCGTGCCCACCCTGACGGCCGAAACGCGGTTTCCGCTGGGTACCTTCCGCGTGTGGACCTATTGGCGCCCGGCCGCCGAGGTGCTGGTGTACCCCGCGCCCGAGGTGCCGCCGCAGCCCCTGCCGCCGGGCGAGCCCCGCGCCGGTGGCACGGGCACCGCACCGTCGCAGGGCATTGGCGAGTTCGACGGCGTGCGGGCCTACCGGCGCGGCGACCCGCTGAAAATGGTGGTCTGGAAAAAGGCCGCGAAGTCGCTGGCCACCGGCACCGACGATCTGGTGAGCCGCGATGCGCAGCAGGCGCAGCGGCATGAGCTGTGGCTGGACCTGGCCCACGCGGCCCTGCCCAGCCACGAGGCACGCGTGTCGCGCCTGACGGCCTGGGTGCTGCAGGCCGATCGGCTGGGCCTGGACTACGGCCTGCGCCTGCCCGGCACCGAGATCGCGCCCGACACCGGAGCCGCCCACCGCCGCCGCTGCCTGGAGGCGCTGGCCCTGTGTTGACCTGCCGCAGACCACCTTTGCCGAATCCCGCCCCCATTGAAGAACCCAAGCGCATGTTCGTATTGCCTGAATAGCTATCCAGTGAGCAGCACCATGGACTCCACGCCCCCCCAACCCGCTGCGCAGCCATGACCCTGCGCCAGACGCTCCACGCACTGCCGCGCGATGCGCGCGACACGCTGTTCCTGCTGGTCGTGATTGCGTGGGTCATTGCCCCGCAGGTCACCATGTTGCCTGCGTGGGCAAGCCTGCTGGCGGTCGGCCTGATGCTGTGGCGCGGCTGGCTGGCCCTCACGGGGCGGCCGCTGCCGACACGCTGGGTGCTGGCCATTCCGCTCGTGCTGGCCGTGGCAGGCACGCTGTACACACACCGCACCATCCTGGGCCGCGATGCCGGGGTGACGCTGGTCGTGATGCTGCTGGCGCTCAAGATGCTGGAGCTGCGCGCGCGGCGCGACGCCCTGGTGGTGTTCTTCCTGGGCTTCTTCACGATGCTCAGCAACTTCTTCTTCTCGCAGTCGCTGTTCACCGCCGCCGCCATGCTGGTGGCACTGCTGGGGCTGCTCACGGCGCTGGTCAATGCCCACATGCCCGTGGGGCGGCCACCCCTGTCGCAGGCGCTGCGCACGGCGGGCACCATGGCGCTGCTGGGCGCGCCCATCATGGCGGCACTGTTCATGCTGTTCCCGCGCATGGCGCCCCTGTGGGGCATGCCCAGCGACACCCTGAGCGGGCGCAGTGGCCTGTCGAATGTCATGAAGGTGGGCAACATGGCCGAGCTGGCGCTGGACGACACCGTGGCCATGCGCGTGCGGTTTGACACCCCCGGCGGCGCCGCGCCGCCCCAAGGCGACCTGTACTTCCGCGGCCCGGTGTTTGGCGCTTTCGACGGCATCGAGTGGCACCCCGTGCCGCTACGCTCCGGAGATTTTTCGCAGGCGCGCGCCAGCGCTGCGGCCAACCTGCGCGTGCGCGGCCAGCCCGTGCGCTATGAAGTGACGCTGGAGCCCCACCAACGCCCCTGGCTGCTGCTGCTGGACGCCGCCGTGGACAAACCTGCCGTGGCGGGCGTGGACACCTTCATGACGCAAGACCTGCAGTGGCTGACCAGCCGCGCCGTCACCGATGCGGTGCGCTACAAGGCGGAGAGCTACACGCAGTTTGCCCATGGCCCCACGGCTCCCAGCGTAGGGCTGCGCACCTACACCGAGCTGCCCGCGGGCTTCAACCCCCGCACGCTGGCGCTGGCCCAGCAGTTGCGCAACGACCCCCAGCTCAATCCCACGCAGGACAACGCCGAGGCGCTGGTCAACGCGGCACTGAGCCGCCTGCGCACGGGGGGCTACCTTTATACGCTGGAGCCCGGCGTGTACGGCCAGCACACGGCCGACGAGTTCTGGTTTGACCGCAAGGAGGGGTTTTGCGAGCACATTGCCTCGGCCTTTGTGGTGCTGATGCGCGCACTCGACATTCCGGCCCGCATCGTCACCGGCTACCAGGGGGGTGACCGCAACCCGGTGGACGGTGTCTGGACCGTGCGCCAGAGCGATGCGCATGCCTGGGCCGAAGTCTGGCTCGCGGGCAGGGGCTGGGTGCGGGTGGACCCGACGGGCGCCGTGTCGCCCGGCCGCACGGGCACCTTCCAGCGGCTGCGCCCCCCGCAGGGCGCCTTTGCGACCGCCATGGGCACGGTCATCAGCCCGGGCCTGGTGCAGAACCTGCGCGCCGTGTGGGAGGCCGTCAACAACCGCTGGAACCAGTGGGTGCTGAACTACACGCAAAGCCGCCAGCTGGACCTGCTCAAGTCCCTGGGCTTTGAGTCTCCGAGCTGGCAGGACCTGACCATGGTGCTGGGCATCCTGATCATCGTGGCAGCCCTTGGGGGCATGGGCTGGAGCCTTTGGGAGCGCAGCCAGCACGACCCCTGGCTGCGCCTGCTGGCCCGCGCACGCCAGCGCCTGGCCCGCGCCGGCCTGGCGTTGCCCGACACCCTGCCGCCACGGACCATGGCCGAGCGGGTGCAGGCACAATTCGG
The DNA here is from genome assembly GCA_035540275.1 of Acidovorax sp. Taxonomy (GTDB): domain Bacteria; phylum Pseudomonadota; class Gammaproteobacteria; order Burkholderiales; family Burkholderiaceae_C; genus Acidovorax. The sequence continues at coordinate 3,525 of DATLGV010000370.1, forward strand.
CGCACCCGCCGCGGCCGTGGCCGACTGGCTGCTGCGGCTGGAACGCGTGCGCTACGCCCCCCACCCCGAAGCCGCCCTGGGCGATTTGCGGCGGGAGTTCCGCAGTATCGCCTGGCCGAGAAGTTGACCCCCCCCCTGAGCGGCGTTGCCGCTTCCCCCCAGGGGGACGATGCCCTCGCTGCGGGGCGGTCCTTGCTTGGCATCCCTGGTCTTGGAGCGCGCCGGTATCGGACGCTCGAGGGAGCCACAACATGACGAACAATTGACATGAAGAAGACAGCACCACGGACCGCAGCAGCTATTTTTTTGATAGCTGCCTGTGCATTACCCGCTAGCGCAAAGCCCGAAAATCGATCCAAACCAGCGGCCCAGAAAGCGCATGCCAAAGCCGGCCAGGCCCAGCAGGGGCGGGCGAGCGCCAAGGCCCCGGTGCTCTACGCATCGCGCCCCGAGGCCATGGACTTTGCCGACGACCTGGCTGCGCGCCGCGACCTGGACCGCGAATGGGTGCGCCAGGCCATCGGCCAGGCGCATTTTCTGCCCCAGGTTCCGCGCCTCATGCTGCCGCCTCCCAAGGGCACGGCCAAGAACTGGAACCTGTACCGCAGCCGCTTCGTTGAGCCCATCCGCATTCGTGCGGGCGTGCGTTTCTGGCAGGAGAACCAGGCCACGCTGGAGCGGGCCGAGCGCGAGTTTGGCGTGCCCGCCGAGATCATCGTGGGCATCATCGGGGTGGAAACCATCTACGGCCAGCAGATGGGCACCTTCCGCGTGATGGACGCGCTGGCCACGCTGGCGTTCGACTTCCCCTCCGCCCACCCGCGCGCCAAGGAGCGCACCGAATTCTTCCGCCGCGAGCTGGAGCAGTTTTTGAGCCTCACCAACCGCAGCAACACCGATCCCTTCGCTCCGCGCGGCAGCTACGCGGGCGCCATGGGCCTGGGGCAGTTCATGCCCTCCAGCTGGGTGCGCTATGCGGTGGATTTTGACGGCGACGGACGGGTGGACCTGTTCGGCAGCGCCGCCGATGCGATCGGTTCCGTGGCCCACTACTTTCAGGGGCACCAGTGGATCACCGGCATGCCAACCCACTACGCGGTGCAGTTCGATCCCCAGCGCCTGCAACTGGAGGAATTGCTGGCCCCTGACATCCTGCCCACCTTCAGCGCCGCGAGCATGATGGCCAAGGGCGTGCGGCTGGACGCATCAGGCGCCCAACACCCCGGCCCGCTGGCCCTGGTGGAGCTGCAAAACGGCGATGATGCCCCCACCTACATTGCGGGCACGGAAAACTTCTATGCCATCACACGCTACAACTGGTCGAGCTACTACGCCCTGGCCGTGATCGAGCTGGGCCAGGCGGTGGCCTCGGCGCGCAAGAGGCCGTGACGCACAGATTGCCCCCGCCTCCCATTGCGGCTACAGTCTTTTCCCATCGCCGCCGCACGGGAGCAACACCATGGGCACATCGGCATTGGCGCTCGCCCTCTTCATCGCCTGGACCCTGGGTCTGCTGGTGCTGATGGAGGTGGTCCGCAGCTTTCTCGTCGCCACCGGGCAGGTCCCGTCCAACGCATTCCGGCCGGACAACACCAACCCCTCCCCTTTCATGCAGCGCCTGGCGCGCGCCCATGCCAATTGCGTGGAAAGCCTGCCATGGGCCGGAGGACTGTTGTTGCTGGCCATCGCCACCGGGCAGCAGCACCTCACGGATCCGCTGGCCTGGTGGCTGGTGGCCGCGCGGGTGCTTCAGTCCAGCGTCCACCTGGCTTCCCTCAGCGTCATGGCCGTCAATGTCCGCTTCACGTTCTTTGCCGTGCAGATGGCCATTGCGGCCTACTGGGCCTGGGCTCTGGTGGCCCAGGCAGTGCGCTGAGGCCTGTTACGGCCGCTGCATCTGGCAGCTGTGCGGCTGCTGCGCCTTGGCGGCCGCAATCTGCCGCACCACGCGGAAGCCATAGCCCGAGCCCTCGACGTCGAACTTCACGCCCTGCGCACCCTTCCTATCCATCACGCCCACCGCCAGCGCCTGCTGGAACTGGTGGTCGGCCGCGCGCATGCTGCCGCCCTGTCCGGCCAGTTGCACGTTGGCCGATTCCATCTGGCGCGCAACGGCCACCACGTCGGTGCTGCCCGCGCGCTCGATGGACTGGGCCAGCGCCTCCACCATCAGCTGCATGCGCATGTGCACATAGTCGTCCTGCGGCTTGGGAAAGCGCGTACGGAACGACTGGTAGAACGCCTCGCTCTGCGCGCCCGGCACGTTGGGCAGCCAGTCGGCCACGGCCACCACCTTGCCTATGCCCGCGTCGCCAATCGCGGCAGGCGCACCCAGCGCGTTGCCGTAGAAGGTATAGAAGCTGCCCTCGTAGCCCACGTCCCGCGCGGCCTTGACCAGCAGCGTGAGGTCGTTACCCCAGTTGCCGGTGACCACTGCCTGCGCGCCGCTGCTCTTGATCTTGACGGCGTAGGGCGCAAAGTCCTTCACGCGGCCGATGGGGTGCAGCTCTTCGCCCACCACCGCCACATCGGGGCGCTGGGCGGCCAGCTGCCTCTTGGCCTCGCGCAGCACGGCCTGGCCAAAGCTGTAGTCCTGGCCGATGAGGTACACGCTCTTCAAGGCCTTGTCTTCGCGCATCACCTCCATCAGCGCGGCCATGCGCATGTCGGCATGGGCGTCAAAGCGGAAGTGCCAGAAGCTGCACTTCTCGTTGGTGAGGAT
>DATLGV010000371.1:0-7030 GCA_035540275.1 Acidovorax sp.
GTCTTTCATCGTCGTGCCGTCAAAGCCCTGGCGGGTCATGAGGTCCACCGCGCTGGCCACGATCTGGCGGCGCGTGGCGTCTTGCTGCTGGCGGGTGGTTTTCATTGAACTATTCTTAAATTGATTGAATTTGCAATTTAAAGAATAGTAATTTCTGTTTATGGCGTCAAGCTACCACTTGGCGGGCGCAAGCAGGGGTTTTGAGGCGTTTTCGGCCTCAAGCGCATGTATTTCATGCGCTGATAGCTATCAAAAAGATAGTGGATAGCCGTGAGCCATGGCACTGCGGCCAGTGCCTGCACCTGCGGAATGGCTGCTGCGGACGATCCAGGGCCGCCGTTGACTCGCAGCGACGGCCGCCGATTGCAGGTAACTGCGAAATCGGCGGGAGGCTTACCGCCGCATGCTGGCAAACGCCTCGAACTCCCAGCTGCGCATCGCCAGCAGCAGGGTGTAGCCCTCGCGCTCGCGGTCGGGCAGCTTCTGGTCGGCCAGGTGCTGCTGGGCAAAGTCCTGCGCCACGCGCTGCATGCGCTCCATGAACGCGGGCGCCAGGCCGCGGCTGATGTTGCCGTGCACCAGCAGCACGCCTTCGCCCGGGCCATCAAAGCCGCCCGCAAAGTAGTCCAGCAGCGCGTGGTCGCGGAAGTAGTTCATCACCGGGCCATGCGGGCGCCAGCGGAAGGTCTTGGCCAGCTTGAGGCGGTAGCGGTTGAGCGGCCGCAGCTCGATGATGCCGATGCGGTCCAGCTGCGCCAGGTACTTGATGCCCTCGGCCTCGGTCAGGCGGTAGTAGCCCGTTACCTGCTCCAGCGTCCACTGGCTCAGCACACAGATCGCCATCAACAGCAGCTTCTTGTCGGCCACCACGGCCTTTTCCTGCTCGTGGGTCAGCTCTTTCAGCAAGGGCTGCTCGTCGGCCACGCGCCGCGCCAGATCGGCAAAGTCCAGCGCCAGCGCACGGCAGATCGCGTCGATGCGCGACAGCGGCATGTCGCCCTTGGCCAGCATGCGCTTGACGCTGGACTCGGCCATGCCCAGCGCCTGCGCCAGGTCGGCGTAGGTCATCTGCGCGGTCTTGAGTTCCTTTTTCAGGGCGGTGACGAGGTCGGCGGTCGTGCTCATGGTGTGGGGGAGGCTCCTGGGTATCGATTATCAATACCCGAAGGTGCATGGGTAGCCCCTTGAGCGACTTTTTGGGGCGGCCGGTAGCGCCGCTGCCCACGCTGCGCGGCATCGTTCACTTTCTACGGTGTGTGTGATGTCTTCTTCCCCTGTGACTCCCCCTCGTGCGCGCGGCTTGGCAACGCTGTCGCGACTGTCGGGTGCCGAAACCGGCTTGCTGCTGGGCGCGGCCGCGCTGCTCGCCCTGGCGCTGTTCGGCCCGGTGCTGCCCGCCAGTGCGCACCAGCATGACTTTGCCGACCAGCGCACGCTGTGGGGCATCCCCTGTGCGTTCGATGTGTTGAGCAACCTGGCCTTTGCCTTGGCGGGTGCATGGGGTTGGTGGGTGCTGCGCCGTGTGCCGCCGGCCACGCTGGACGCCACCTCCCGTGCGCTGGCGGCCCTGTTCTTTGGCGGGCTGCTGTGCACCGCTGCAGGCTCGGTGCTCTACCACTGGCAGCCACAGGACGCGGGCCTGCTGTGGGACCGCCTGGGCATGGTGCTGCCCTTTGCGGGGCTGATGGGCCTGGCGGCGGACAGCCGGGTGAGCGTACGGGCGGGTGTGGCCGCCGCAGGCGCCGTGCTGCTGGCGGGGCCGCTGGCCGTGTGGGCCTGGGTGCACACCGGCAACCTGTTGCCGTGGGCGGTGTTGCAACTGGGCGGCCTGCTGGTGGTGCTGGTGCTGGCATGCCTGCCACGCCGCGTCGGCGGGCTGGCGCTGCACCTGGGCGTGGTGGTGGTGCTGTACGCCCTGGCCAAGCTGCTGGAGGCGGCAGACCACCCCGTGTTCGAGGCCACGGGCGGATGGGTGTCGGGCCACAGCCTCAAGCATGTGCTGGCGGCAGGCGCGGCTTGGCCCGTGATGGCGGCATTGGGCTCGCTGGTGGCTTTGCGCCACAGTGACGCGGCGGTGATGCCGCGGGTCATGCCGTCCGGGCAGAATGGCGCCCACGCCGTGGGTGTCGCCCGCAGATCCGGCGCATGAAGCGCAGGTCCGGAAAATTCCAACAAGCCAACCCATCGGAAACGAGGAGAAACGCATGAGCCCCGACACCGCCTCCACCAGCGTGGCCCCCGCACCCACGCACGAGGACCCGAACCAGTTTGCCCTCCTGCGCCAGCGGCGCTTTGCACCGTTTTTCTGGACGCAGTTTTCGGGTGCGGCCAACGACAACCTCTTCAAGTTCGCCTTCACGGTGATGGTGACCTACCAGCTCAGTGTGGACTGGCTGCCGCCCGCGATGGCGGGGCTGGTGATCGGCGCGCTGTTCATCCTGCCGTTCTTGCTGTTCTCGGCCACATCGGGCCAGCTCACCGACAAGTACGACAAGACGAAGATGATCCGCTTCGTGAAGAACCTGGAGATCGCCATCATGCTGGTGGCGGCCGTGGGCTTCATCGCGGGCAACATTCCCATCCTGCTGCTGTGCACCTTCTTGATGGGCGTGCACTCCACGTTGTTCGGGCCCGTCAAGTTTGCGTACATGCCCCAGGTGCTCAACGAGCGGGAGCTGACGGGTGGCAACGGCATGGTCGAGATGGGCACGTTCGTGGCCATCTTGCTGGGCAATGTGGCGGGTGGTCTGCTGGTGGCATTGCCCGAGAATGTTTTGTTGGGGGGCCACACCACCGTGGCCGTGGCCTGTGTGCTGGCAGCCTTGGCGGGGCGCGCGGTGGCGCAGTTCATTCCGTCTGTGCCGGCCACCGACCCGGGCCTGACCATCAACTGGAACCCCTTCACCGAAACCTGGCGCAACCTCAAGCTGGCGCACCAGAACATCGTGGTGTTCCGCTCGCTGCTGGGCATCAGCTGGATGTGGTTCTTCGGCGCGGTGTTCCTGAGCCAGTTCCCCAGCCTGGCCAAGAACGTGCTGCATGGCAACGAGCAGGTGGCGTCGCTGCTGCTGGTGGTGTTCTCCATTGGCATTGGTGTGGGCTCGCTGCTGTGCGAGGTGCTCTCGCGCCGCCATGTCGAGATTGGCCTGGTGTCGCTGGGCGCCATCGGCATGAGCGTGTTCTCCATTGACCTGTATTTCGCCTCGCGCAGCCTGCCACCTTCCGAGATCATGGGCCTGGCCGCCTTCATGGCCCAGGGCGCTCACTGGCGCGTGATGCTGGACCTGGCGCTGCTCAGCCTGTTTGCGGGCCTCTACAGCGTGCCCATGTATGCACTCATCCAGATGCGCAGCCAGCCCACACACCGAGCGCGCATCATCGCGGCCAACAACATCCTCAACGCGCTGTTCATGATCGGCAGCTCGCTCATCGCGGGCGCCTTGCTGGGCGCGGGCTTCACGGTGCCGCAGATCTTCCTGTTCACCGGCCTGGCCAATGCTGTGGTGGCGTTCTACATTTTCATGCTGGTGCCCGAGTACCTGCTGCGCTTCATCGCGTGGGTGTCGTCGCGGTTCGTGTACCGCTTCAAGGTGCAGGGCGACGAAAACCTGCCCTCCACCGGCGCCGCCATCCTGGCCTGCAACCACGTGAGCTTTGTGGATGCGGTGCTGCTCATGGCTGCCAGCCCTCGCCCCATCTACTTCGTGATGGACCACCGCATCTTCCGCGTGCCCGTGCTGGGCTGGCTGTTCCGCCTGGCCAAGGCGATCCCGATTGCGCCCTACAAGGAAGACCCGAAAACCTATGAGGCCGCCTTTGACCGCGCTGCCCAGGTGCTGCGCGAGGGCGACCTGCTCGCCATCTTCCCCGAGGGGGGCATCACCAAGGACGGGCAACTGCAAGAGTTCAAGGGCGGCATCATGAAGATCATCGAACGGGCGAAGGCCGAGGGTGTCGAGGCCCCGGTGATCCCCATGGCGCTGACCAACCTGTGGGGCTCGTACTTCAGCCGCATCGAAAAGGGCGGCGCCATGGTGCGGCCGTTCCGCCGGGGCTTCTACAGCCGCGTGGGGCTGAATGTGGGCCAGCCCGTCGCGCCGGCACAGGTGCAGCCCACGCTGCTGCGCGAGCGGGTGCAAAAGCTGCTGACGGCCTGACCGAGGGGCGTGCAAGCCGCCCGTGGCTGGGCGGGCTCAGTCCGCTCGGATCTGCGCGCGCTGGGCAATGGCGCGCATGCGTGGCAACTCGTCTTCGATCTGCGCCAGCACGGCATCGCCTGTGGCGTAAGACGGCTCCAGCCCTGCGGCGATGAGTTTGTTGCGGATCTCGGCGTCCGCCAGTGTCTCGGCCAGTGCCTTGTGCAGCTTGGCCTTGGCCTCGGCGGGCAAGCCGCGCGGCGCGACCACGGCCAGCCAGGAGTCGGCCGAGAATCCCGGAAAGCCACTTTCTGCCACCGTAGGCACATCGGGCAGCTGCGTGGCCCGCGTGGCGCCCGTCACCGCAATGGCCTTGATCTTGCCCGCCTTGAGCTGTGGCAGCGCTGCCGCCACGGTGTCGATGGTGAAGGGAATCTGCCCGCCCATCAGGTCGGCCATGGCAGGGGCGCTGCCCCGGTAGGGCACATGCATCAGCTTGATGCCGGCGGCCGACCAGGTCAGCTCGGCGGCAAAGTGCCCCGTGGTGCCGTTGCCGAACGAGCCGTAGGAGAACTTGTCGGGCGTGCGCTGCACGGCGGCGATCAGCTGCTGGAGGTTGTTGACCGGCACATCGCGGTGGGCCAGCAGAATCAGGGGGACCCGCGCGACCAGGCCGACGGGCTCGTAGCTCTTGACGGGGTCGTAAGGCAGCTTGGCGTTCAGCGCCGGGTTCACGGTGAAGGTGGAGCCGGAGCTGATCAGCAGCGTGTAGCCATCGGCAGGTGCATTGGCCACATAGGCTGCACCCACCACGGTACCCGCGCCCGCCTTGTTCTCCACCACGATGGGCTGGCCCAGGCGGTCGCCCAGCTTCTTGCTGATGGTGCGGCCCACGATGTCCACAGCGCCCCCGGGCGGGAAGGGCACAACAAGCTGCACGGGTTTGGCGGGATATCCGTCAGCGTGCGCCAGCCGCACCGGGCCCATTCCCAGCCCTGCAAGGGCCACCCCCAAGAGGATCACGCTACGCCGACTGACAAGCTGCAAGCACTTCATGGGGGCTCCTTGGATCGAGGGAACGGGCGGGCCCCTTGCCTGGCGGTCAGGGGCCCTTTGAACAGGTGCTCAGATCAACGACAGCCCGGCCAGCTGTGCCAGCCGTCGCTGCTCGCTGGACGCATCAGCCGTTGCGAAAAAGAAAGCTGTATGCGTTCAACGCCGGCACCCCTCCCAGGTGCGCATACAGCACGCGGGAGCCTTCGGGGAATTCGCCCTTGCGCACCCTATCGATCATTCCGTGCATGGACTTGCCTTCGTACACCGGGTCGGTCAGCATGCCTTCCTGGCGCGCGCACAGGCGAATGGCCTCCAGCGTTCCCTCGTTGGGCAGGCCATATTCAGGGCCGCCGTAGCGGGTGTCCAGCACCACGTCTTCGGCCGTGATCTCTTGGCCCAGCTCCACGAGCTTGGCGGTGTTCTGGGCAATGCGCAGGATCTGCGCATGCGTCTTCTCGGGCTTGGCCGAGGCGTCGATGCCGATCACCTTGCGCGCGCGGCCGTCGGCCGCGAAGCCCACCACCATGCCCGCCTGCGTGCTGCCCGTGACCGAGCACACGACGATGTAGTCGAACTGGAAGCCCAGTTCCTTTTCCTGCTGCCGCACTTCCTCGGCAAAGCCCACGAAGCCCAGGCCGCCGTAGGGATGCTCGGAGCAACCGGCGGGAATCGGGAAGGGCTTGCCACCGGCCTTCTTCACATCGTCCATGGCCTGCTCCCAGCTGGGGCGAATGCCGATGTCAAAGCCCGCTGCGTCCAGGCGCACGTCGGCGCCCATGATGCGGCTCATCTCGATGTTGCCCACGCGGTCGTACACCGCGTCGGAGTAGTTGACCCAGTTCTCCTGCACCAGCACGCACTTGAGCCCCAAGTGCGCGGCCACGGCTGCCACCTGGCGGGTCTGGTTGGACTGGATGCCGCCGATGGACACCAGCGTGTCGTAACCGCCTGCGATGGCTTCGGGGATGAGGTATTCGAGCTTGCGCGTCTTGTTGCCGCCAAAGGCGAGGCCCGAGTTGCAGTCCTCGCGCTTGGCATACAGGTGCACCTTGCCGCCCAGGTGGGCCGACAGGCGTGGCAGCGGCGTGATCGGCGAGGGGCCGAAGGTGAGCGGGTGGCGGGCAAATTTCTGCAGGTTCATGGCGGTGTTCCGGTCGATGAAGAAGGGGCGCAAGCGATGGGCTTGCAGTGCCTTCATCGTAGAAAAACACGCGCATCAAGTGGTTGCAAAAATGGTCGGAATTTCAGTGTTTCAGTTTTCTGAAAGACAATGAAGGCCAAAAATATTTCTTTGAATGGTCTATGTGCGCAACAAAAGTTCGTGCCAAGAATGCACCGCAGGCCGATGTCTCGGCCGAGCTGGACCGCATCGATAAAACCATCCTGCGCCAGCTGCAACGTGATGCCTCGCTGTCCAACGTCGCGCTGGCCGAGAAGGTGCATCTGAGCCCGCCCGCCTGCCTGCGCCGCGTGGAGCGCCTGCGGCGCCTGGGGCTCATCGACAAGGTGGTGGCGCTGCTCAACCCCCAGGCCGTGGGGGCGGGCATGCTGGTGATGATTGGCGTGGTGCTGGACCGCTCCACGCCCGAGTCGTTTGCTGAGTTTGAAAAGGCGGCTGCCAAGGTGTCCGGCTGCATGGAATGCCATGTGGTCACCGGCGAGTTCGACTACTTCATGCTGGTGCGCACGCGCGACAACGACAGCTTCAACCGCCTGCACGCCGAGCAGCTGCTCTACCTGCCCGGGGTGCGGCAGGTGCGCTCGTTCATGGTGCTGCGCAACGTGCTCTCGACCACCGAATTGCCGCTGGCGGTGTAGCCGTCTGCCTCTGCCCGGTG
>DATLGV010000372.1:0-3812 GCA_035540275.1 Acidovorax sp.
GGCGTGGAGGCTGCGCTGGCAGGGGCGGAGGGGCTGGGACGGTCGTTCACCCCCGGATTGTCGCTTGACAAGGCCAGGGGCTTCTCATAGATTACTAACCGGTCAGTCAGTAATGAAACTTATGGGGGCAAGGCGTCTGGCCCCGGCGTCCTTGACAAGCTTCGCCTGCCCCTGTTGGGCCTTGGTTGGCAGATGCGAGGCGTACCGTTGCAGCACAGGCGCTCCGGCCCGCGTTTTGCTCGCTGATCCTTGCGGCCCCCCTTTATTCACCGGATTTCCCATGCGCACATCCTCCGCCTTGCGGCCTTTTTCACGGCATTCCAGGTTCCTGCTGGTACTGGCCACCGCCACTGTGCTGGCCGCCTGTTCACGGCCGGCCCCGCCTGAGGAGCCCGTGCGCTCCGTCAAGCTGCTGACCGTGGGTGTGGACTCGCTGCAGTCCAGCCTGGAATATTCGGGCGAGGTGCGCGCGCGGGTGGAGTCGCGCCTGGGCTTTCGCGTGGCGGGCAAGATCGTGCAGCGCCAGGCCGAGCTGGGCCAGCGCGTGAAGGCGGGCCAGGTGCTGGCGCAACTGGACCCCCGGGACTACCAGCTGGCGGCTGACGCAGCGCGCGCTCAACTGGCATCGGCCACCACGCAGCGCGACCTGGCGGCGGCAGACCTCAAGCGCTACCAGGCGCTCAAGGACCAGAACTTCATCAGCGGTGCCGAACTGGAACGCCGCGAGGCCACGCTCAAGGCTGCCCAGGCCACGTTGGACCAGGCGCGCGCCCAGCTGTCGTCGCAGGGCAACCAGGCGGCCTACACCACGCTGGTGGCCGACGTGTCGGGCGTGGTGACGGGCATCGATGCCGAGCCCGGCCAGGTGGTGTCGGCCGGCGCGCCGGTGGTGCGCATTGCGCGGGATGGCCCGCGCGACGTGGTGTTTGCCGTGCCCGAGGACAAGGTGGCGCAGATCACGACGGGCTCCGAGGTGGCCGTGCGTGGCTGGTCTGGCGGCGCGACCCTGACGGGCCGCGTGCGCGAAGTGGCTGCCAGTGCCGACGCCGCCACCCGCACCTTCCAGGTCAAGGTGGCCATTGACGCGGCCGACGCCCCGGCGCTGGGCGCCACCGTGTATGCCACGCCCAAGGCACTGAGCCATGCCGGCATTGCCGCCATCAAGCTGCCCACCAGCGCGCTGCGCCAGGAGGGGCAGTCCACCGCCGTGTGGGTGTTCGACCCCGCGACCAGCACCGTCAAGTCGCAGGTGGTGCAGATTGCCACGGCCGACGGCAACGACGCCGTGGTGGCTGCCGGCCTGACCCCCGGCATGCAGGTAGTGGCCACCGGCGTGCATGTGCTGTCTCCGGGCCAGAAAGTGACGGTATATCAGCCAAAAGTGGCAAAAGCGCCGGTGAATAAAGCGCAAACAGCTCCTGAATCTGTAGCAATGCCTGCAGTGCCATCCGCGTCTGTAGCCCCTGCTGCACCCGCCACCGCCACGGCCTCTGCCGCCAACTGAGGCCCGCCATGACGCAAATCCAACCCAAAGAGGGGTTCAACCTCTCCAAATGGGCGCTCGACCATCCCGCGCTCACCCGCTACCTCATGGTCGTGCTGATGCTGCTGGGCTTTGCGGCCTACTTCCAGCTGGGGCAGGACGAAGACCCGCCGTTCACCTTCCGCGCCATGGTGGTGCGCACCTACTGGCCCGGTGCCACGGCCCAGCAGGTGGCCGAGCAGGTCACTGACAAGATCGAGCGCACGCTGCAAGAGGTGCCCTATGCGGACAAGATCCGCAGCTACTCCAAGCCCGGCGAGTCGCAGATCATTTTCCAGATCAAGGACTCCTCCAAGCCCGGCGACGTGGCCAATGTCTGGTACAGCGTGCGCAAGAAGGTGGGCGACATGCGCTACACCTTGCCGCAGGGCATCCAGGGCCCGTTCTTCAATGACGACTTCGGAGATGTGTACGGCGTGATCTACGCGCTGGAGTCCGAGGGCTTCAGCTACGCCGAACTCAAGCAGTTTGCCGATGACGCGCGCCAGCAGCTGCTGCGCGTGCCCGATGTGGCCAAGGTCGAGCTGTTTGGCGTGCAGGACGAAAAGCTCTTCATCGAGATCTCGCAAAAGCGCCTGTCGCAACTGGGCCTGGACATGAACCAGGTGCTGGCCCAGCTGGGCCAGCAGAACGCCGTGGAGAGCGCGGGCACCATCCAGACCCCGCAAGACCAGGTGCAGGTGCGTGTGCAAGGCCAGTTCAACGCCATCGAGGATCTGCGCGCGATGCCGATCCGCGGCCCCTCGGGCGCGCAGCTGCGCCTGGGCGACATTGCTGAAGTGCAGCGCGGCTATGTCGACCCACCGGGCGTGAAGGTGCGCCACCAGGGCCGCGAGGTGATTGCGCTGGGCGTCTCCATGGCCAAGGGCGGCGACATCATCGCGCTGGGCAAGGCGCTGCACACGGCCACCGACCGCATCGGTGCCACGCTGCCGGCCGGAGTGAAGCTCGTCAATGTGCAGGACCAGCCCAAGGCGGTGTCCACCTCGGTGAATGAATTCGTCAAGGTGCTGATCGAGGCCGTGGTCATCGTGCTGGCTGTGAGCTTCATCAGCCTGGGCTTTCACAAGCGCCCTGGCAACCACCCGCTGTGGAAGCGCTGGTACATCGACCCCCGCCCGGGGCTCGTGGTGGGCATCACCATCCCGCTGGTGCTGGCCGTCACGTTCCTGGCGATGTGGTACTGGGGCATCGGGCTGCACAAGATCTCGCTGGGCTCGCTCATCATCGCGCTGGGTCTGCTGGTGGACGACGCCATCATTGCGGTGGAGATGATGGTGCTCAAGCTCGAAGAGGGCTACGACAAGGTGCGCGCCGCCACCTTCGCCTATGAGATCACGGCCATGCCCATGCTCACGGGCACCTTGATCACGGCGGCGGGCTTCTTGCCCATCGGCCTGGCCAAGTCCACCACGGGCGAATACACCTTTGCGATCTTTGCCGTGACGGTGATTGCGCTGGTGCTCAGCTGGTTCGTGTCGGTCTATTTCGTGCCTTACCTGGGCACGCTGCTGCTCAAGGTGCCGCCTCACATCTTGGCCGCTCAGGCCCACAAGGGCATCACGGACGACCCGCACGAGGTGTTTGACAGTCCGTTCTACCGCAGCTTCCGCCGTCTGGTGGATTGGTGCGTGGAGCACCGCTGGCTCACCATTGGCGCCACTATCCTCACCTTCGCGCTGGGCATTGTGGGCATGGGCAAGGTGCAGCAGCAGTTCTTCCCGGATTCCAGCCGGCCCGAGATTCTGGTGGACATCTGGTTCCCGGAAGGTACTTCTTTTGCGGGCAACGAGGCCGTCACCCAGCGCGTGGAGCAACGCCTGCTGTCCGAGCCGGGCGTGAACACGGTGAGCACCTGGGTTGGGTCGGGCGTGCCGCGTTTCTATCTGCCGCTGGACCAGGTGTTCCCGCAGAGCAACGTGTCGCAGTTCATCGTCGTGCCACAGGACCTGAAGCTGCGCGAATCGCTGCGCGTGAAGCTGCCCGCGCTGCTGGCTGAGGAGTTCCCGGAAGTGCGCGGGCGCGTCAAGCTGCTGCCCAACGGGCCGCCGGTGCCGTACCCCGTGCAGTTCCGCGTGGTGGGCCCTGACCCGCTGGTGCTGCGCGAACGTGCCGACGAGGTCAAGGCCCAGCTGCGCCAGAACCCCAACATGCGCGGCGTGAACGACAACTGGAACGAGTCCGTGAAGGTGCTGCGCCTGGAAGTGGACCAGGCCAAGGCGCGCGCCCTGGGTGTGACCAGCCAGTCCATTGCCCAGGCGTCCAAGAC
>DATLGV010000373.1:0-2458 GCA_035540275.1 Acidovorax sp.
GGGGCGCACATCGGGGCGCCAGTTGTACAGCTCTTCCTTGAGCTGGTATTCGATGACCTGGCGTTTTTCTTCCACCACCAGAATCTCTTGCAGGCCCTGCGCAAAGTCGCGGGTGATGGTGGCTTCGAGCGGCCACACCACATTGACCTTGTGCACGCGGATGCCCAGGCTGCGGCAGGTGTCGTCATCCAGGCCCAGGTCCATCAGCGCCTGGCGCGTATCGTTGTAGGCCTTGCCGCTGGCGATGATGCCAAAGCGGTCTTGCTTGCCTTCGATGACGTTGTAGTTGAGCTTGTTGGCGCGGATGTACGCCAGGGCTGCGTACCACTTGTAGTCCATCAGGCGCGCTTCCTGCTCCAGCGGCGCGTCGGGCCAGCGGATGTGCAGGCCGCCGGGCGGCATCACAAAGTCCTCGGGCAGGATGATCTTCACGCGGTCGGGGTCGATGTGGATGCTGCTGGAAGACTCCACCACCTCCTGGATGGTCTTCATGCCCGACCACACGCCCGAGAAGCGGCTCATGGCAAAGGCGTGCAGGCCCATGTCCAGGATTTCCTGCACGCTGCTCGGGAAGAACACCGGCGTGCCGCAGGCCTTGAAGATGTGGTCGCTCTGGTGCGCGGCCGTGCTGCTCTTGCTGATGTGGTCGTCGCCCGCGATGGCGATCACGCCGCCGTGCTGGGCGGTGCCCGCCATGTTGGCGTGCTTGAACACGTCGGAGCAGCGGTCCACACCGGGGCCCTTGCCGTACCAGATGCCGAACACGCCATCGAACTTCTTGCTTTGGGGGTACAGGTCCAGCTGCTGCGTGCCCCACACGGCGGTGGCGCCCAGCTCTTCGTTCACACCGGGCTGGAAGACGATGTTGTTGGCCGCCAGGTGCTTCTTGGCCGCCCACAGCGCTTGGTCATAGGTGCCCAGGGGCGAGCCCCGGTAGCCGCTGATGAAGCCCGCCGTGTTGAGCCCCGCCGCCGCATCGCGCTGGCGCTGCAGCATGGGCAGGCGCACCAGGGCTTGCACACCGCTCATGAAGGCGCGGCCTTCGCCGAGGGTGTATTTGTCGTCCAGAGTGACCGTCTCTAGCGCTTTGCGGATGGACTCGGGCAGGGGGGCGTTCATGGCTATGTCTCCAATGGCTTTTGTGGGGGCCGCGCCTTGTGGGCACGCTGGGGGAGCACCATGCAGCCCGTTTAGGGCTGCGGCACTAATGTGCAGGTAAGTGTATGTCTGCGCCGCTGATATGTCTTTGCGTTCTGTGCCGTGTTTAGGCTATTCTGAGAAAGGATCTTTCTCTTTTGAGCCGCTTTGTGAACACTCTCGACAAATTCGATATCGCCATCCTCAACGAGCTGCAGGCCGACGCCCGGCTGACGAATGCCGAGCTGGCCCAGCGGGTGGGCCTGTCGGCCGCCCCCTGCTGGCGCCGCGTGCGGGCGCTGGAGGAGCAGGGGTTCATCAAGGGCTACCGCGCAGAGATCGACCGGCACAAGATCGGCCTCGGGGTGCTGGCCTTTGTGCGGCTGGATGCCGACCGCAGCACGGGCAACCTCACACGCAAGATGGAAGAAGCCATCCGCCAGATCCCGGAAGTGGTGTCGTGCCACTACATCAGCGGCACCGGCACGTTCGAGCTGCAGGTGGTGGCGCGCGACCTGGACAGCTTTTCGCAGTTTGCGCGCGACGTGCTGCTGAACCTGCCCAATGTGAAGGACATGCACACCAGCTTCTCGCTGGGGGAGGTGAAAGCCAGCGGGGCACTGCCGCTGGCGCACCTGAGCCGCCCCCGCTGAGCTGCCTGCGCGCCGGATCACCTGGCGCGCTCAGCACACTCCCGTGGCAGCGGCAGTGCAGTCCCGATACCGCCTCTCAGTCAGCGCGGCCACAGCGCCCACAGGCGCAGGTTCTGCTTGAGCCGGCCTGCGATGTCGCCCGCCTCGGGCCCCCAGCCGGTGAAATAGTCCGCGCGCACCGCGCCAAGGATGGCGCTGCCCGTGTCCTGCGCGAGCACCAGGCGGTTGAGCTGCACCTGCGGGCCGGACGAGGCCAGCCACACGGGGGTGCCGTAGGGGATGCTCTGCCGGTCCACCGCTATCGATCGGCCCGGCGTCAAGGGCACACCCTGTGCGCCGCGTGGGCCAAAACCGGCGTCCAGCGGGTTCAGGGGTTCTTCGCGGAAGAACACATAGCGCGGGTTGCTCCACAGCAGCTCATTGGTGCGCTGGGGGTTGGCGGCCACCCAGACGCGGATGCCCGGCCAGGTCGCATCGCGCGTCAGGCCCTGGTCCAGCAGCCAGCGGCCCACACTCTGGTAAGGCTGGTCATTGGTGCCTGCGTAGGCCACCCGCACCAGCGAGACGGAGCCGTCGGCCTCGGTGATGCGCAGACGGCCAGAGCCCTGGATGTGCAGCACCATGGACTCGATGGGATCACGCAGCCACGCGATGGCGCGCCCCGCCAG
>DATLGV010000374.1:0-1963 GCA_035540275.1 Acidovorax sp.
GCCAGGGCACGGCGTACAGCGCCTTCAGGCCCCGCTGCGCGAAGTGCCCTTCGATCAAAGGGCGCTGCAGCTCCCACATGCGGCGCGCATCGGCGTAGCTGCGCACCACAAAGGGCACGGCATCGGCGCCGGCAATGGGCATGCCTGGCACCAGGCTGGTCATGATGGTCTCGCCCGCCTCGGCCTTGGCGTCCTGCACAGCCTGGGGGATATCTCCCAGCTTGAACAGCGTGTTGTTGGCGTGCACCTCGATGCGCAGGGCCCCGCTTGTGGCGCGCTCTACCTCTTGCGCAAACTGCACGACATTGCGGGTATGAAACGACTCCGCGCGGTAGCCCGTGGCCAGCTTCCACAGGGTCTGGGCGTGCAGCACCGGGGCCACGGCGAACGCGGCCAACAACACCAAGGTCTTCATGGGGAACTCCTGCGCAGACGTTTCAGGCGTGGGTGCCAAGGGTCAGCCCTGCATCTGGCGCGGCAGCCAGAGCACGACATCGGGCACGAAGTAGGTCATGACGACGGCAATGATCATCAAGGCGAACAGCGGCAACGCGGTGCGCGCGATCCAGGTGACTTCACGCCGCGTGAGGCCCTGCAACACGAAGAGATTGAAGCCGACGGGCGGCGTGATCTGCGCCATCTCCACCACCAGCACGATGAAGATGCCAAACCAGATCAGATCAAAGCCCGCGGCCTCCACCGTGGGCAGCAGCACGGCAATCGTCAGCACGACCATCGAGATGCCGTCCAGAAAGCACCCCAGCACCATGAAAAACACAATGAGCAGCAGCATCAGCGCAAAGGGCGACAGGTGCAGCGCCCCGATGAACTCGGCCAGGTGCCGTGGCAGGCCAATGAAGCCCATCGCCAGCGTCAGGAACGCTGCGCCCGCCAGGATGAGACCGATCATGCAGTACACGCGGCAGGCAGCGACCAGCCCCTCCTTGAAGCGTTCCCAGTTCAGCGAGCCCTCGATCTTGGCCAGAGTCAACGACCCTGCCACCCCCAGCGCCGCAGCCTCGGTGGCGGTGGCAATGCCGCTATAGATGGCGCCCAGCACCACGACGATGAGCGACACCACAGGAATCAGGTGGCGGGAGGCATACAGCTTTTGCACAAAGCTGAGACGGGCGTCAGGCGCAGGCACCTTGTCCTTGTTGAACAAGGCCCACACGACGATGTAGCCCATGAACAGCACGGCCAGCAGCAGGCCCGGAATCACCCCCGCCAGGAACAGCTTGGAGATCGACACGTTTGCCGCCACGCCGTAGACGATCATGATGATCGAAGGTGGAATCAACAGTCCGAGCGTGCCCGCACCGGCCAGCGTGCCCACCGACATGTCTTCGGGATAGCCGCGCTGCTTGAGTTCAGGCAGCGTGATCTTGCCGATGGTGGCGCAGGTGGCGGCCGATGAGCCCGAGATGGCGGCAAAAATGGTGCAACCCACCACATTCACATGCAACAGACGGCCCGGCAACCGGTCGAGCCAGGGCGCCAGGCCCTTGAACATGCTGCTCGACAGCTTGCTGCGGAACAGGAACTCGCCCATCCACAAGAACAGCGGCAAAGCCGTCAGCGTCCAGCTGGAGGTCGACCCCCAGATGGTCAGCATCATGCTGTCGCCCACGGGGCGGTTGGTAAAAAACTCCATGCCGACCAAAGCCACTGCCAGCAGTGACAGGCCGATCCACAGGCCCGATCCGAGCACTGCGAACAGCACCACGATCAGACCCAAAGCGATGATGACGTCCATGATGAAGTCTCCTGGAACGGGTTATTCGGAACGTGCGGCTTCGGACACCGCCATGAAGGCCGTCCCCTGGAAACGCAACACCAGCGCGTGGGCAAACGCCAGCGCAAAACCAATGCAGCCCATGGCCATGCTGATCTGGGGAATCCACAGCGGTGACGCGTCGGCCGCAGGCGAGATGTCGTGGGTGATGTAGGAGATCCACACCGA
>DATLGV010000375.1:0-2774 GCA_035540275.1 Acidovorax sp.
GGTCAAGATCATTGCGCCCAAGGAAGGCGACACCGTGGTGGTGAGCGCTGCCACGGGTGCTGTGGGCAGCGCGTTTGCCGCGCTGGCCAAGGCCCGTGGCTGCCGCGCGGTGGGCATTGCCGGCGGTGCCGACAAGTGCAAGTACGCGGTGGAAGAACTGGGCTTTGACGCCTGCATCGATTACAAGGAACACAGCGACGTGCGCGCCATGTCCAAGGCGCTGAAGGAAGCCTGCCCCAACGGCATCGACGGCTACTTCGAGAACGTGGGCGGCTGGATCATGGATGCCGTGATGCTGCGCATGAACGCCTTCAGCCGCATCGCCCTGTGCGGCATGATCGCTGGCTACGACGGCGCGCCGCTGCCCATGGCCAACCCCGCGCTCATGCTCATCAACCGCATGAAGGTCGAGGGCTTCATCGTGAGCGAGCACATGGAAGTCTGGCCCGACGCGCTCAAGGAACTGGGCACGCTGGTCGGCACCGGCAAGCTGCGCCCGCGCGAGACCATTGCCCAAGGCATCGCGGCCGCGCCCGAGGCCTTCCTGGGCCTGCTCAAGGGCAAGAACTTTGGCAAGCAACTGGTCAAGCTGATCTGATGATGCTGAAGTGGACCTGGGCCCGCTTCGACGACCTGGGCGTGCATGCGCTGCACGATGCGCTTGCGCTGCGCTGCAAGGTCTTCATCCTGGAGCAGGGCCCCTACCAGGACCCGGACGGGGCTGACAAGCAATCGCACCACCTGCTGGGCTACGACGAGGCGGGTGCGCTGCAAGCCTGCCTGCGCGTGGTGGACCCGGGCGTGAACTACCCCGAGCCCTCCATCGGCCGCGTGGTCACCGCCAAGGAGGCGCGCGGCAACGGCACCGGCAGGGCGCTGATGCAGGAGGGCATTGCCCGCTGCAGCCAGGCGTGGCCGGGGCGGGACATTCGCATCAGCGCGCAGGCGCACCTGCGGGGTTTTTATGGCAGCCTGGGTTTTGAGGCTGTCTCGGACGAATACCTGGAAGACGATATTCCGCACATTGAAATGCTGAGAAAAGCGGGCTGACGCAGCCGCAGCCCCCTCGATCATCCACTGAGCCCACCCGTGAAGGAGCCGACATGACCTTGCCCACCGCCACCCTGGCGCGTACCCATGACGTCTTCAACCAGAGCACGCCCTGGGCGGACGTGAACCTGTTCACCACCAACCAGCCGTTGCAGGACGCGCTGCGCCTGCATGCACCCGGCCTGGGTGTGGCGGGCCTCACCGCGCTGGGCGCCGAGATGGGGTCGGCCGAGATGCTGACCCACGCGCGCTTGGCCAACACCTACAAGCCCCAACTGCGCACGCACGACCGCTTCGGCCACCGCACCGATGTGGTGGAGTTCCACCCCAGCTACCACGCACTGATGGGCGCCGCGCTGCGCCACGGCCTGCACGCCACGCCCTGGTCGCGCCAGGACACAGGCCACGCGCATGTGGAGCGCGCGGCGGGCTTCATGCTGTTCACCGAGGCCGAGCCTTCCATCCTCTGCCCCGTGTCCATGAGCTACGCCGTCACGCCCGCCTTGCGGGGCAACGCCGCCGTGTGGGCCGACTGGAACAAAGGCTTGACCAGCACGCAGTACGACCCGCGCCTGGCGCTGTTCTCGCAGAAGACCGCGCTCACCATGGGCATGGGCATGACCGAGAAGCAGGGCGGATCGGACGTGCGCGCCAACACCACGCAGGCCGTGCCCGATGGCGACGATGCCTGGGGCGCGCGTTACCGCATCACCGGGCACAAGTGGTTCTTCTCGGCGCCCATGTGCGATGCGTTCCTGATCCTGGCGCAGGCGCCCGGTGGGCTTACCTGCTTCTTCCTGCCACGCGTGCTGCCGGACGACACTGTGAACGCCATCCGCATCCAGCGCCTGAAAGACAAGCTGGGCAACCACGCCAACGCCAGCTCCGAGGTCGAGTTCATCGACGCGATGGCCTGGCGCGTGGGCGAAGAGGGCCGCGGCGTGGCGCAGATCCTGGAGATGGGCACCATGACGCGCCTCGATTGCGCCCTGGGCACCAGCGGCCTCATGCGCCAGGCGCTCAGCATCGCGCTGCACCACACGCGCCAGCGTGCAGCCTTTGGCAAGAAGCTCATCGAGCAGCCGCTGATGCGCAATGTGCTGGCCGACCTTGCTCTTGAAAGTGAAGCTGCTACCGCACTGTCGATAAGGCTTGCAAGCGCTTTTGACCACAAAGACAAGAGCGAGCATGAGGCCATCATGGCCCGCCTGCTCACACCCGTGGCCAAGTTCTGGGTGTGCAAGCGCGGCAGCGTGTTTGCGCAAGAGGCCATGGAATGCCTGGGCGGCAACGGCTACGTGGAAGAGGGCGGCGAAGGCGTGATGGCCCGCATCTACCGCGAGATGCCGCTCAACTCCATCTGGGAAGGCGCGGGCAACATCATGGCGCTGGACCTGCTGCGCGCCGTGCGCCGTGCCGACACGGCAGCCGCCCTGGCCGACGAACTGGCCCCCGCACGCGGCGCCCACCCGGCGCTGGACCGCCTGGCGGCCGCGCTGCCACTGCGCGTGGACGCCATGACCACCGAGGCCGAGGCCCGCCGCCTGGCGCAGGACGTGGCCCTGGCCGTGCAGGCCACGCTGCTGCTGCGCAGCGCGCCGGGCGCCGTGTTCCGCGCGTTCTGCGATTCGCGCCTGGGCGGCGACTGGGGGTACAGCTTTGGCACGCTGGGCGCCGGTGTCGATCTCGACGCGATCTTGACCCGTGCGCTTCCGGCCTGACGC
>DATLGV010000376.1:0-3394 GCA_035540275.1 Acidovorax sp.
CAGCGCGCCGAGGCACCGCTGCAACTGGCGGCCGATGAGGTGGTCACCGTGCAGTCATCCCAGCTGTCGCTGGGGGTGCCGGTATCAGGCTCCTTGCGGGCTGTGGACTCGGCCATGGTCAAGGCCCGCGTGGCCGGCGAGCTACAGGGCCTGACCTTGCGTGAGGGCGATAGCGTCAAGGCGGGCCAGGAAGTGGCCCGGATCGACCCCACCGAAGCCCGCGCACGCCTGCGCCAGGCCCAGCAGCAGGCCGATGCCGCCAAGTCGCAGGTGGACATCAACCAGCGGCAGTACAACAACAACCGCGCGCTGGTGGACCAGGGCTTCATTTCCGCCACGGCGCTGGTCACTTCGCAGGCCAGCCTGGAGGCGGCCCAGTCCAGCTACCAGGCCGCCGTGTCGGCCGCTGACGTGGCCCGCAAGGCGCTGGAAGACACGGTGCTCAAAAGCCCGATCAGCGGCCTGGTCGCGCAGCGCCTCGCCCAGCCGGGCGAACGGGTGCCGGTGGACGCCCGCATCATCGAAGTGGTGGACCTCTCCCGCCTCGAACTCGAAGCCCTGCTCACCCCCGCCGATTCGCTGGCCGTGCGCGTGGGCCAGAAGGCCCAGCTCGCGGTGGAAGGCGCCGCGGCACCGGTGCAAGCGACGGTGGTGCGCATCAACCCCAGCGCCCAGGCGGGCAGCCGCACGGTGCCGGTCTATCTGCGTGTGGACCAGCCCCCCCATAACGCCAGCCTGCGCCAGGGCCTGTTTGTGCAAGGCCTGCTGGCCACCGGCAGTGCCCAGGTGCTGACCGTGCCGCTGGACGCCGTGCGCACCGACAAACCGGCTCCCTACCTGCAGACCATCAAGGAGGGCCGCGTGGCCTATGTACCGGTGCAGACCGGCGCCCGCGCCGTGGTCAACGGACAGACCCTGGTGGCAGTGGATGGCGTGCCCGTGGGCACCACCGTCATTGCGGGCCGCATGGGCTCGCTGCGTGAGGGCACGCCCGTGACCGCAGCGCCGGCCGCCGCCGTGCCCCAGACCTCGGCACCTGCGTCCGCGCAAGCTGCCTCGCGCACGACACCCTGAGCGGGCTGACGCGCCATGTGGTTCACCAAAGTCAGCCTCAAAAACCCCGTGTTCGCCACGATGGTGATGCTCGCCATCGTCGTGCTGGGCCTGTTCTCGTACCAGCGCCTCAAGGTCGATCAGTTCCCCAACATCGACTTCCCGGTGGTGGTGGTCACCGTGGACTACCCCGGTGCGTCGCCTGAAATCGTCGAGAGCGAGGTCACCAAGAAAATCGAGGAAGGCGTCAACTCGATTGCAGGCATCAACGCCCTCACCTCCCGCAGTTACGAGGGCACGGCGGTTGTCATCATCGAGTTCCAGCTCCACATCGACGGCCGCAAGGCCGCCGAGGACGTGCGCGAAAAGGTGGCCACCGTACGCCCCCTGCTGCGCACCGAGGTCAAGGAGCCGCGCGTGCTGCGCTTCGACCCCGCCAGCCGGGCGGTGTGGTCGCTGGCCGTGTTGCCCGATGAAAAGTCGGGCCGCAGCGCGGTGGATCTGACCACCTGGGCCGAGCAGATCCTGAAAAAACGCCTGGAGAACGTGCGCGGCGTAGGCGCGGTGAACCTGGTGGGCGCCACCAAGCGCGAGATCAACATCTACCTGAACCCGCAGGCCCTGGAAGCCTTTGGCGTGACGCCCGATCAGGTCGCACAAGCCGTACGCAACGAAAACCAGGACCTGCCCGTGGGCGCGATCCGCTCGCTGGCGCAGGAGCGCGTGGTGCAGATCGACGCGCGCATGAAGCGGCCCGAGGACTTCGGCAAGATCATCGTTGCCCGCAAAGGAGCAGGAACCGCCGGTCAAGCCAGCGGTGGTGCGCCCGTGCGCCTGGACCAGGTCGCCCGCGTGAACGACGGCGCGCAAGAGGTGGAAAGCCTGGCTCTGTACAACGGCCAGCGCACGCTGCTGCTGTCGGTGCAGAAGTCGCAGGGCGAGAACACCATCGAGGTCGTCGATGGCCTGAATGCCGCCGTGGTGGAACTGAAGAACCAGCTGCCGCCCGGCGTGCGGCTGGAGACCATTGGCGATAGCGCCCGCCCCATCCGCGTGGCGGTGAACAACGTGCGCCAGACACTCATCGAGGGGGCCATCCTCACGGTGCTCATCGTATTTTTGTTCCTGAACTCCTGGCGCTCCACCGTCATCACGGGGCTGACCTTGCCGATTGCACTGATCGGCACGTTCCTGTTCATGAACATGTTCGGCTTCACCATCAACATGATCACGCTGATGGCGTTGTCACTGTGCGTGGGCCTGCTGATCGACGATGCCATTGTGGTGCGCGAGAACATCGTGCGCCATGTGCAGATGGGCAAAGGCGCCTACGCTGCCGCCATGGACGGCACGCAGGAGATCGGCCTGGCGGTGCTGGCCACCACGTTGTCCATCGTGGCGGTGTTCATGCCCATCGGCTTCATGGGCGGCATCATCGGCAAGTTCTTCCACGAGTTCGGCATCACCATCGTCGCGGCGGTGATGATCTCGATGTTCGTGAGCTTCACGCTCGACCCCATGCTGTCGAGCGTGTGGCACGACCCCAGCATCCATGCGCACGGCCAGAAGACGACGCCCGTCACCTTCTACGACAAGACCATTGGCCGCGTCACTGGCTGGTTTGACCGCGCCACCGATGCGCTGGCCGAGGGCTACCAGCACATCCTGCGCTGGTCGCTGGTGCACAAGCTGGCCACCATGGTCATCGCGCTGGCGGTGTTTGTTCTGAGCGTGGTCATGGTGCCGCTGCTGGGCACCGAGTTCGTGCCCAAGGCCGACTTTTCGGAAACCACGCTGAACTTCTACACCCCTGTGGGTTCTTCGCTCGAAGCCACCGAGGCCAAGGCCAAACAGGTGGAGGCCATCCTGCGCGAGATGCCCGAGGTGCGCTACACGCTGGCCACGCTCAACACCGGCACCGCCCAGGGCAAGATGTACGCCAGCATCTATGTGCGCCTGGTGGACCGCAAGGACCGCAGCCGCAGCGTGGACCAGATGTCCGACGTGCTGCGCGAGCGCCTCAAGACCGTGCCCGGCATCACCGTGACCCATGTGGGCCTGCTGGACGCGGTGGGCGGCCAGAAGCAGGTCGAGTTCTCGCTGCAGGGGCCCGACCTGCGCGAACTGGAGCGCCTGACGAAAATCGTCACCGGGAAGATCCGCGACATTCCCGGCCTGGTGGACCTGGATACCAGCGCCAAGCCCGACAAGCCCGTCATTGCGTTGAATGTGAAGCGCGAAGTGGCGTCCGACCTGGGCCTGTCGGTAGCGCCCATGGCAGCCTCGCTGCGCACGCTGGTGGCGGGCACCACGGTGGGCAACTGGCGCGCGCCCGACGACC
>DATLGV010000377.1:0-1529 GCA_035540275.1 Acidovorax sp.
TTGGTGAGCGACGGCGTGATCCCCAGCAACGAAGGCCGGGGCTACGTGCAGCGCCGCATCGTGCGACGCGCCATCCGCCACGGCTACAAGCTGGGCAAGAAGACCCCGTTCTTCCACAAGCTGGTGGCCGATCTGGTGCGCCTGATGGGCGACGCCTACCCCTCCCTGCGCGAGCAGGAGCAGCGCATCACCGATGTGCTCAAGACCGAAGAAGAGCGCTTCTTTGAAACGCTGGCCAACGGCATGGAAATTCTGGACGCAGCGCTGGACGGCGGCGCCAAGGTGCTGCCCGGCGACGTGGCCTTCAAGCTGCACGACACCTATGGCTTCCCGCTCGACCTGACCAACGACGTGTGCCGCGAGCGCGACGTGGAAGTGGACGAGGCCGGCTTCAAGACTGCCATGGAAAAGCAGAAGGCCCAGGCCCGCGCTGCGGGCAAGTTCAAGATGGACAAGGCGCTGGAGTACACGGGTGCCGCCAACCAGTTCACCGGCTATGAGCACCTGGCAGAGACTGCAAAAATCGTAGCTATCTACGTAGACGGTACCAGCGCTGCAGCCCTGAAAGCCGGCCAAAACGGCGTGGTGGTGCTGGACACCACCCCGTTCTACGCCGAAAGCGGCGGCCAGGTGGGCGACGAGGGCGTCATCACCAGCGGCTCGGCCCGCTTTGCGGTGGGTGACGCGCTCAAGATCAAGGCCGATGTGTTCGGCCACCACGGCACCCTGGAAGAGGGCACGCTGAACGTGGGCGACACGGTGCAGGCCCAGGTCAACACCGCCGTGCGCGCTGCCACCATGCGCAACCACTCGGTCACGCACATCATGCACAAGGCCCTGCGCGAAGTGCTGGGCAGCCATGTGCAGCAAAAGGGCAGCCTGGTCAATGCCGACCGCACCCGTTTCGACTTCGCCCACAACGCGCCCGTGACCGCCGCCGAGATCCGCGAGATCGAGCGCCGCGTGAACGAAGAAATCCTGGCCAACACGGCCACCGATGCGCGCGTGATGGACATCGAATCGGCCCAGAAGACCGGCGCCATGATGCTGTTCGGCGAGAAGTACGGCGAAACCGTGCGCGTGCTCGACATCGGCACCAGCCGCGAACTGTGCGGTGGCACCCATGTGCAGCGCACAGGCGACATTGGCCTGTTCAAGGTGGTGGGCGAGGGCGGCGTGGCCGCTGGCGTGCGCCGCATCGAGGCCGTGACGGGCGCCAATGCGCTGGCGTATCTGCAGAGCCTGGAAGACACCGTGAACCAGGCCGCCAGCACCCTCAAGGCGCCGGTGGCCGAACTCAACGGCCGCATCAGCCAGGCGCTGGACAACGCCCGTGCTCTCGAAAAGGAAGTGGCCGCACTCAAGGGCAAACTGGCCTCCAGCCAGGGCGACGAGCTGGTGAACCAGGCGGTGGATGTGAAGGGTCTGAAGGTGCTGGCTGCCGCGCTGCCCGGTGCCGACGCCAAGACCCTGCGTGACACCATGGACAAGCTCAAGGACAAGCTCAAGACCGCCGCCATCGTGCTGGC
>DATLGV010000378.1:0-2676 GCA_035540275.1 Acidovorax sp.
CTGCACTCACCCTGGCCGGCCAGCGGGTGCTGCAGGCCGCCCATGCGCTGGCCGACGCACGCCAGCAGGTGCTGGCCCGCCTGCACGGCGACGACGGCGCAGCGACTGGCCGCGCTGCACTGGCCCTGCGCACCAGCATGCGCAACCAGTTTCCTTGCACCGTGGGCAAGGTGCGGGCCGTGGGCGGGCAGGTGCGTGTGCAGCTGCTGCTGGCAGATGGGCAGGCGCTGCATGCGTCCATCACGCGGGTCAGTGCGCAGTTGCTGGGTTTGAAGGCAGGGATCGGTGTGCTGGCGCTGTGCAAGGCGACGGCGGTTCAGGTGGCCCCGGCCCCCGCCAGTCCCGCAGGCAATGCCATGGCCGGGGTGGTGCGGAGCGTCGCCCGGGGTGCTGCCCCTGAGGTGGTGCTGCAGTTGCCCAGCGGCATCCAGCTGGTGGGCTTTGCCGCTGCAGGCGCCAAAGTTCGAGCGGGCCAGCAGGCCGCAGCGGTTTTGGACGAATCCAGCGTTGTCATCGCGGCCGCGTCTTGACGGGTTGGCGAACTCTTGCGGTGCATCGACTGCGAGGCATGGACAGGTAGCACCACGGCTCCCTGTACAGCGGCGCTGCTGCAGAGCGGTGTGCACCGCCTTTCGCATCGCTTTCATCGCCCGTCCGTAGAAGCACAGTGGCCCGCGCACACCGCAGGCGGCATGATCGGGGCATGAAACTGCTGTTGGTCGAGGACGATTTTGATCTGGCTGGCGCCCTGAGCCGCAGCCTGGTGGCGCGTGGATTCGAGGTGTTGTGCTGTGCCGATGGCAAGGAGGCGCTGGCGGCCGCGCGGCGCACAGCGTTTGACGTGATCACGCTGGACCTTTCGCTGCCGGGCCTGGACGGGCTGGAGGTGCTGCGGCGCCTGCGCGATGGCGGCAGCACCACGCCAGTGCTGGCGTTGACCGCCCGTGCGGCCGTCACGGACCGGGTGACAGGGCTGGAGGCCGGGGCCGATGACTACCTGGCCAAGCCGTTTGACCTGGACGAACTGGTGGCGCGGCTGCGGGCCCTCACGCGGCGCGTGGGGCGCGACGGGCAGTTGCGCTGCGGGGCGCTGTACCGCGAGCCGGGCAGCGGCGTGTTCTACAACGATGCCTTGCCGCTGGAGCTGTCGCAGCGGGAGTCCGAGCTGCTGCGGCTGCTGATGTCGCGCGTGGACCGGGTGGTGAGCAAGGAAGAGCTGCGCACCCAGGTGTTTGCCAACACGGACGAGCAGGTGCAGGCCGACGCGGTGGAAGTGGTGGTGCACCGGCTGCGCAAGAAGCTGGTGGGCACCAACGCCGAGATCGTGACCTTGCGCGGCGTGGGCTACCTGCTGTGCGATGCCGACAGCATGGCCGCCCACAAGACGGACAAATCCGACAAATCCGACAAATCCGACAAATCCGACAAATCCGACAAAGGCGGGGTGGCCCGGTGACGCTGCGGTGGTGGCAGCAGCGGCCCTGGCGGCCGCGTGGCGGCTCCTTGCAGCGATTGCTGCTGGTGGGCTGGCTGGTGCCGCTCTGGGCGCTGGTGGCTGTGATTGGCGCGGTGCAATGGGCTTATCAGGCGCAGCACGACGCCACCGCGCAAGACGCGGCCCTGCGCCAGGCGCTGGCGCACTGGCCTGCAGATTGGTCAGCAGACCCGCCCCCAGATTTGCCTGCCCAGCCTGTGCCTGGCGTCTGGTACCGCGAGAGCAATCTGGACGGCGAACGCCTGGCGGGCAGCGCCGACCTGCCGCGTGTGCCCCCCACCGAGGCGGTGCGGGACCCGGGGGCCGTGCACTTCTACCTGGCGCAGGTGGGCGACCGGCTGGTGCGGGTGGCCGTGACCCTGCACCAGCCCACTGGGGCGAAGGGGGCGCAAGCCGTGGCTGCGCCCGTGGTGCGCCAGGTGGCACGCCCTCTGGGCGAGCGTCTGCCGGGTGCCCGCAGCCTGCTCGGCGGTGGCTCGATCCTCTTGTGGGTGGTTCTGCTGGCACTGGCGATGACCGCCGTGGCGGTGCTGCTGGCGCGGGCAGCGTCGGGCTGGCTGCAGCATGCAGATGTCTCGCTGATGCGGCCGCCGGGCACCGACGTTGGGTGCACGGCAGAGCGCATCTACGAAGGACCGTCGGAACTCGCGCCCGCCGTACAGCATTTTGCCGAGCTGCAACACAGCCAGAGCCGCTGGATCGAGGAGCAACGGCGCTTTCTGGCCGATGCCACCCACCAGTTGCGCACCCCCATGGCCGTGCTGCGCACCCAGCTGCAGGCCGCCATGGCGGGCGATATGCTGGTGGGCGATGCGCTGCAGCAAATGCTGCACACCGTGGACCGTGCCTCGGGCCTGGCCAACCAGTTGCTCAGCCTGAGCAAGGTGGAGCAGCTCAAGCGCATGGGCGAGCTGCCCAGCGTGGACCTGAACGCGATGGCCCGCGAGGCCGTGATGGAGCTGGCACCGCTGATTGCGGCCAAGCGGCTCGACTTTGCGCTGGAGGGCCCCGACACGCTGTGGGCACCCGGCGACGCGGCGCTGCTGGGCGAGCTGATGCGCAACCTGCTGGCCAACGCCATTCACCACACGCCCGTCCACGGGCGGCTGGGGGTGCTGCTGCGCGACAGCACCGGGCGGCGCGAGGTGCTGGTCTGGGACGAGGGCCCCGGCATCGACGAC
>DATLGV010000379.1:0-1895 GCA_035540275.1 Acidovorax sp.
CCTGTAAGGCGCGCCGTCTCGACCACCGACAACCCCTCCAGCTTCACGTACTCGATCGGCAGGCGCTGCTTGTCCGGCAGCGTTTGCAGCAACTGCCCCAGATCGCGACGCGCCTCGAAGGCTTCGCTGTCGCTGCTGGCAAACAGCTCAGCCGCATCGTCCAGCGGGTCGTTGCGCGCCTCCTTGGCGGCATGCGAGCGCAGCCAGTCGATAAGCTTGTAGCGCGCAATCGCATGCGCCCAGGCCGTCACCGGCATCTCGGGCCGGTACGTGTGGCGCTGGTTGTGCACGGCCAGCAGCGTCTCCTGCACCAGGTCTTCCACCTCATCGGGCCGCTGCGCAAGGCGGCGGCGCAAGAAGGCGCGCAGGTGGGCGCTTAACTCCTTCAGAAAGCGCTGGTAAGCGGCTGCATCGGCATCCAGGCCCTGCAGCAACAAGCCGCGCAAGCGCTCTTCCACTATCTCCATGGTGTCTCCCTGAAGGCAATTCGGATGCCGGCGCGAATGGGTTACAGGCCGTGTAAAAAATTTTGTGGTGCGTACCGCCCCATTTTTTGCGCAGCGCTGTAACCCGCTGGCTGCACAACGCGAATTACAACGCAGATCGGGCAGTTCCACGCAGCCTCTGGGCAGCACCCCGGTCGGACTCAACCCTTACCCAACCTTCGGAGATTCCTACCATGACCACCCGCACCCTCAGCCTCGGCGCCCTCGCCCTTGTTGCACTGACCTCTGGCGCCGCCATGGCCCAAACCAGCGCCGCCCCCATGGACGGCGCCAAGCCCGCCATGGAGAAGTGCTACGGCGTCTCGATGGCTGGCAAGAACGACTGCGCCGCAGGCCCCGGCACCACCTGCGCGGGCACGTCCAAGATGGACTACCAGGGCAACGCCTGGAAGTTTGTGCCCGCAGGCACCTGCACCACGATCAAGACGCCCAAGGGCATGGGCTCTCTGGCACCCACCAAGGCCTGACCGATGACCGCGTGCCCTCTCACCGCCGGCCTGGGCCTCAAGCCCCCGCACTACGGCGAGGCGCTGCGATGCACCGCCCCCGGCCTGTGGTGGGAGGTGCACCCCGAGAACTACCTGGCCGATGGCGGCCCGCGCCTGGCCTGGCTGGAGGCCATCCGTGCGCGCCACCCGGTGGCACTGCATGGCGTGTCACTGTCGCTCGCGGCCGATGCACCGCCCAATGAGGCCCACCTGGCGCGGCTGGCCGCCCTCGCCAGGCGCGTGGAGCCCGCCATCATCTCAGAGCACCTGGCCTGGTCCACCTGGCGCGGACAGTACCTGCCCGACCTGCTGCCGTTTCCGCGCACGCAGGCCGCCTTGCTGCGCATTGCAGACAACATCGCCCGCACGCAGGACGTGCTGCAACGCCCCATCGCCATCGAGAACCCCACGCACTACCTGCACATCGACGGCCACGACTGGCTGGAGACTGATTTTCTGGCCGAGCTCGTGCGGCGCACCGGCTGCGCCCTGCTGCTGGACGTGAACAACGTTTACCTCAGCGCCAACAACCTGGGCTTTGACGCAGAGGCCTACCTCGATGCCTTCCCCCTGCACGCCGTGGCCGAAATCCACCTGGCAGGCCACCATGCCGACCCGGTGCATGGCGATGCGCTGCTCATCGACAGCCACGATGCGCCCGTGGCACCTGCCGTGTGGGCGCTGTACGCGCAGGTGATCGCACGCACCGGCCCTGTGCCCACCCTCATCGAACGCGACGACCAGCTGCCCGCCTTCAGCGCACTGCTGGCAGAGCGCGACCAGGCCCACCACGCACTCACCGCAGCGCAGCCCGAGGAGGCCGCATGCAGCTGAGCGCCTTCCAGAACGGCTTCTCTGCCGCGCTGCTCGGCCCGGCGGCCGATGCGCCCTGGCTGTCTGC
>DATLGV010000380.1:0-10234 GCA_035540275.1 Acidovorax sp.
CACGGCGTTTGACATTGCGGGGCAGGGCCTTGCAGACGCCTCCAGCCTCATCGAGGCGGTGCGCATGGCGCGAGCGCTGTGTGGTTGACCTGCGTGGGTGAGGTCAGCGGCTGAAGCCTTGCGGCCAAGCGCTGATCGACATCAAATGAATCGCTGAAAAATCCATGCCGCACCAGGGCTGTCGCGCGGGCGGCACTGCCCAAAAACCGACGCCACCGGCGGCTGGCTGTACCAGCGCAGCGGTGGCGTTTCTCATTTTTGCGGCCACAAATGCCGCGGCCCCAGGGGCTTTTTATTTCTTCAGGCTGTCGCGAATCTCGCGCAACAGCACGATGTCCTCGGGCGGTGCCGCCGGCGCAGCGGGCGCGGCAGGCGCCTCGCGCTTGAGGCGGTTGATCTGCTTGATCATCATGAAGATGATGATCGCAAGGATCACAAAGTTGACCGCCACGGTCAGGAAGTTGCCATAGGCAAGCACCGGCACGCCGGCCTTTTTGAGGGCATCGAGCGTGGTACCTGTACCGGGCGGCACATTGCCCAGCACGATGAACAGGTTGGAAAAGTCGAGCTTGCCAAAGATCAGCCCCACCACCGGCATGATCAGGTCCGCCACCACGGAATCCACGATCTTGCCGAAGGCGCCGCCAATGATGACGCCCACCGCAAGGTCAATCACATTGCCCTTGACCGCGAACTCCCTGAACTCTTGCATCATTCCCATGTTGTTGCTCCTTGTAAAACGGTGGTGAGGGAGTATTACCCGGTTCGCCCCCCTGTCAAGCCAGCAAACCACTTGGAAATAACCATTTTCACTCCGCTACAATTCGCGGTTGACCCCAATCTAGCGATGTTCATCGAGGATCCCCATGAGTGACACTCCAATCGACTCCAGCAAGCGGACGTGGATCATCACGTCAGCATGTGCTGGTGCGGTGGGCGGCGTGGCAACCGCCGTTCCTTTCGTGAGTACTTTCCAGCCCTCAGAGCGTGCCAAAGCCGCTGGTGCTGCCGTTGAGGTGGATATCTCCGCCCTCAAACCTGGAGAAAAGGTCACTGTGGAGTGGCGCGGCAAGCCCGTCTGGATCATCAAGCGCACGCCCGAGCAATTGGCAGAGCTGCCCAAGCTCGACGGCCAGCTCGCCGATCCCAAGTCGGAGCGCAAGCCCTCGGAACTCACGCCCGAGTACGCCCGCAACGAGGCGCGCTCGATCAAGCCAGAGATTTTTGTGGGTGTGGGCATCTGCTCGCACCTGGGCTGCTCGCCGTCGGACAAGTTCCAGCCCGGCGCACAGCCTTCGCTACCCGATGACTGGAAGGGCGGCTTCCTGTGCCCCTGCCACGGCTCCACGTTCGACATGGCGGGCCGCGTCTTCAAGAACAAGCCAGCACCCGACAACCTCGAGGTGCCTCCGCACATGTACCTGTCCGATACGCGCCTGCTGATCGGTGAAGACAAGAAGGCTTGACGGAGAACGACATGGCCCACGAATTCAAAGAAATCTCGCCAAACGCCTCCGCGGGCGCCAAGGTCACCAACTGGTTCGAGAACCGGTTCCCGACGGCCTTTGACGCCTACAAAGTGCACATGTCGGAGTACTACGCTCCGAAGAACTTCAACTTCTGGTACATCTTCGGCTCGCTGGCGCTGGTCGTGCTGGTGATCCAGATCGTGACCGGCATCTTCCTGGTCATGCACTACAAGCCGGACGCCAGCCTGGCGTTCGCGTCGGTCGAGTACATCATGCGCGATGTGCCCTGGGGCTGGCTGATCCGCTACATGCACTCCACGGGCGCCTCGGCGTTCTTTGTGGTGGTGTACCTGCACATGTTCCGGGGCCTCATCTACGGCAGCTACCGCAAGCCGCGCGAGCTGGTCTGGATCTTCGGATGTGCGATCTTCCTGTGCCTGATGGCCGAGGCCTTCATGGGCTACCTGCTGCCATGGGGCCAGATGTCCTACTGGGGCGCACAGGTGATCGTGAACCTGTTTGCCGCCATTCCCTTCGTCGGTCCGGACCTGGCCCTGCTGATCCGTGGCGACTATGTGGTGGGCGACGCTACCCTGAACCGCTTCTTCAGCTTCCACGTGATTGCCGTGCCCCTGGTACTGCTGGGTCTCGTGGTAGCGCACTTGCTGGCGCTGCACGACGTGGGCTCGAACAACCCCGATGGCGTGGAAATCAAGGGCCCCAAGGCTCCTAAGGATGCCAACGGCAAGCCGCTCGACGGCGTGCCCTTCCACCCCTACTACACGGTGCATGACATCTTCGCGCTGAGCATGTTCCTGATGGCGTTCACCGCCGTGGTGTTCTTTGCCCCCGAGTTCGGTGGCTACTTCCTCGAATACAACAACTTCATCCCAGCGGATCCGCTCAAGACCCCGGCCCACATTGCCCCGGTCTGGTACTTCACGCCGTTCTATTCGATGCTGCGTGCCATCACCAGCGAAATGATGTACGCCCTGATCGCCTGCGTGCTGGCCGGTGCGGCGGTTGGCGTGATCAAGGCCAAGCTGCCCAGCTTCATCAAGGCCGGTATTGCTGGCGCCGCCGTGGTGGTCGTGCTGCTGATGCTGTCGATCGATGCCAAGTTCTGGGGTGTCGTGGTGATGGGTGGCGCTGTGATCATCCTGTTCTTCCTGCCATGGCTGGATTTCAGCCCGGTCAAGTCGATCCGCTATCGCCCTGACTGGCACAAGTACCTGTATGGCATTTTCGTGATCAACTTCCTGATCCTGGGCTACCTGGGTGTGCAGCCTCCATCACCCATTGGCGAGCGCGTGTCGCAAGTGGGCACCTTGTTCTACTTTGGCTTCTTCCTGCTGATGCCCTGGTGGAGCCGCATCGGCGAAACCAAGCCCGTGCCCGACCGCGTGACCTTTGTGGCGCACTGAGCCTGGAGATAAGCACAATGAAGAAAATCGTCCTCACGTTGATCGCTGCGGTGGGCTTGGCGGCCGGTTCTGTCCATGCTGCCGGTGGTGACACCATTGCCTGGGACAAGGCGCCCAACAAGACCAACGACCTGGCCTCGCTGCAAAATGGTGCCAAGGTGTTCGTCAACTACTGCCTCAGCTGCCATTCCGCCGCGTTCATGCGCTTCAACCGCCTGCGCGACATCGGCCTGACCGAGCAGCAGATCAAGGACAACCTGCTGTTCACCACCGACAAGGTGGGCGAAACCATGAAGGCCTCGATCGATCCCAAGCAGGCCAAGGAATGGTTTGGAGCCAACCCGCCTGACCTCACCGTGATTGCACGCTCGCGTGCGGGCCACGGCGGCACGGGGGCTGACTACCTGTACACGTTCCTGCGCACCTTCTATCGGGACGAGACCAAAGCCACGGGCTGGAACAACCTGGCCTTCCCCAGCGTCGGTATGCCCCATGTGCTCTGGCAGCTGCAAGGTGATCGGCGCCCCGTGTTCGAAGAGCACGAGAGCCATGGCCACAAGACCCAGGTGTTCAAAGGCTGGGAGCAGATCACTCCCGGCACGATGACGCCCCTGCAGTTCGATCAGAACATTGGCGATCTGGTGAACTATCTGCAGTGGATGGGCGAGCCTGCGCAAAACACCCGCTGGCGCGTGGGGGTCTGGGTGCTGATTTTCCTGGGCGTATTCACGGTGATTGCCTGGCGCCTGAACGCAGCGTTCTGGAAGGACGTGAAGTAAACGCCAGATCCATTTCCCGCACCCTTCGGGGTGCCATTGGATTTATTGCAGAGTGGGCGCTTTTGGCGTCCCACTCTTTTGATTTTTAGGAGCCTCCCACCATGATGGTGCTTTATTCGGGTACGACCTGTCCCTTCTCCCACCGCTGCCGTTTTGTCCTGTTTGAAAAAGGCATGGACTTCGAAATCCGCGATGTGGACCTGTACAACAAGCCCGAAGACATCAGCGTGATGAACCCGTACGGCCAGGTGCCGATCCTGGTCGAACGCGACCTGATCCTGTACGAGTCGAACATCATCAATGAGTACATCGATGAGCGTTTTCCTCACCCCCAACTGATGCCCGGTGACCCGGTGGACCGCGCCCGCGTGCGCCTGTTCCTGCTCAATTTCGAGAAGGAGCTGTTCGTGCACGTGAACACGCTCGAATCGCGCGCCACCAAGGGCAACGAGAAGGCGCTGGAAAAGGCCCGCGCGCACATTCGTGACCGCCTGACGCAGCTGGCCCCGGTGTTCCTCAAGAACAAATACATGCTGGGCGACAATTTCTCGATGCTGGACGTGGCCATCGCGCCGCTGCTGTGGCGCCTCGACTACTACGGCATTGATCTGTCCAAGAATGCGGCTCCGCTGCTCAAGTACGCTGAGCGGATCTTCTCGCGCCCTGCCTACATCGAAGCGCTGACGCCGTCTGAAAAGGTCATGCGCAAGTAAGCAGCGGCCTGCAGACTTCACTTCCTCCATCGCAGCCGTAGCAACGCCATCCATGACCGCACAGGAATCGACCTCCACGCGCCCCTACCTCATTCGTGCACTGTACGAATGGTGCACCGACAACGGGCTGACGCCTTATGTGGCGGTGCGTGTGGACGATTCCGTGCAGGTGCCGCGCGAGTATGTGAAGGACGGCGAGATTGTCCTGAACATCAGCTTTGATGCGACCAGCGCGCTGCAACTGGGCAATGAGTTCATTGAGTTCAAGGCCCGTTTTGGCGGCAAGCCCCGCGAAATTCTGGTGCCAGTGGGCCGTGTCATCGCCATCTATGCCCGCGAGAACGGCCAGGGCATGGCCTTCCCGCCCCCGGTGGATCTGTTGTCGTCTGCGGATGGCGCTCCCGCAGCGCTGTCTGCAGCAGCCGCGTCTCCTGCTTCCGCCCAAGCGCAAGAGACGCCTGCCTCGCCTGCCGAAGACCGCGTCGTGCAGCTGGTGGGCGTGGAAGACGGCCACAAGGATGATGGGGGCGATGCACCCCGGCCGCCGCCTGCCCAGGGCGGGGCACGTCCCTCGCTGAAGCGCATCAAATAGCTGCGGTTTCAAATTTCGGGCGGTTTTTACAGGATAAAATACCGCCTTCGCCGGTTTAGCTCAGTTGGTAGAGCACCCGCCTTGTAAGCGGTAGGTCGTCAGTTCGATTCCGACAACCGGCACCATCTTCTTGTTCCGTTCTGCATTCCCTGGCACTGACGCTGGCCGTCAGGTTTGAACTTTCAGGCGAATCGCGTTAACCTCCCACCCCCGACTGCGCAGATGCGCCTGCAAAGCAGGCAGCAGTTGGCGTATTTTTGCCGCCGCGGCATTGCTCTTGACCAGCAGGCACCAGCTGTCCCCGTCGATGGGGCCGGCCTGGACTGCCGGGCGCAATGCGGCGGGAATCAGCAATTCAATGGCCTTGAGCCGATCACTGGACTCGCGTGTCAGCGCTGTGAGCCTGGCCAGCGTGGGGGACTCCTCGCTGGCCTGCTGCAGGGTGACGGCGTAGTGGCGGCGGTTCATGGCGTGGCGTCTTCGGGCGTGGAGTATGGGCAGTGCATTTGATTATCACGGACGCCAGATTGGCGCGCAGCCGGGCCATCCATTTGTCCGGCACGCGGTTGGTTCTGGCAGGGCTCGCCCTGTCGCTGTGCCTGATGGTGGTGGCGGCAGGGCTGTACCACTGGGTGTTCCTGAAGGGGGCTCGCGAAGGCTGGCCCATCGTGGGTTCGCTGGTACGCCTGGTGGTCAAGGATGAGTTTGCGGAGCGCGACCGGTTCATGCGCGCCAACCTCGATGTCATGGCCCGCCGTGTGGGCGAAATGCAGGCGCGCATGGTGCAGCTGGAGTCCCTGGGGGACCGTGTGCTGGGCCTGGCGGGCATGGCGCCCGCCGACATCCAGAAGCCGGATGCCCGCGGCGGCGCCCTGGTGAGTGCACGCAACCTGTCCATGGAAGAGCTGCAAACCACGTTGGACGAACTGGAGCGCCTGACCAGCCAGCGTGTGGACCTGATGACGGTGTTGGAGTCACGCCTGTTTGACCAGCACATCCGCAAGAAGATGATCCCGACCCACGCGCCTGTCACGGGCCGTGTCGCAGGTTCGGGCTTTGGCTGGCGGGTCGATCCCATCACGGGGCAGTCTGCGTTGCATACGGGGCTGGATTTCCAAGCCGATACGGGTACCCCTATCCTGGCGGCCGCCGGGGGCGTGGTCGTGACACAGGAATACCATCCCGCCTACGGCAACATGATCGAGGTGGACCATGGCAACCATCTGGTGACGCGTTATGCCCATGCTTCGCGTGTCCTGGTCAAGCAGGGTGACATCGTGCGCCGCGGGCAGAAGATTGCAGAGATCGGAACCACCGGTCGCTCTACGGGCCCCCACCTGCACTTTGAGGTGCTGGTGCAAGGGGTTTTCCAGGACCCGCAGAAGTTCCTGAATGCCGGTGCAGCGGCCAACGGTGCTCAGGTCGCCGCCGTGCAGCCGTCCGCGTTGGCGGGGCAGTCGGCCGCGCCGGCAACGGGCAGGTAAAATCGCGGGTCCGGCGTTCTCTGCCCGCCGTTGCAATGCTTGCAATACCGGTCGCAGGACCCATCTGAACTCAATTCATCTTAGGGATTTCGGTCGCCTGACGCGCTGTTTGCAGCGGGACAGGCGGTTCTGTTCGCATGGCCACCAACTTCCTCACCAAAATATTCGGCAGCCGCAATGACCGGCTTCTCAAGCAGTACCGCAAGACGGTGAACCGCATCAATGCGATGGAGCCCGAATACGAGAAGCTGTCGGACGAGCAGCTCCGGGCCAAGACGCAGGAGTTCAAGGACCGCGTGGTCAAAGGCGAGTCGCTGGACAGCATCCTGCCCGAAGCGTTTGCCGTGGTGCGCGAGGGTTCCAAGCGCATCATGAAGATGCGGCACTTTGATGTGCAGCTGCTGGGCGGCATGGCGCTGCACTTTGGCAAGATCGCTGAAATGCGCACCGGCGAAGGCAAAACCCTGACGGCCACTCTGCCTGTGTACCTCAATGCCCTCTCGGGCAAGGGTGTGCACGTGGTGACGGTGAATGACTACCTCGCCAACCGCGATGCGCAGTGGATGGGGCGCCTGTACAACTTCCTGGGGCTCACGGTGGGCATCAACCTGCCCAACATGCCGCGCGAGGAAAAACAGGCGGCGTACCGGGCCGACATCACCTACGGCACCAACAACGAATACGGCTTTGACTACCTGCGCGACAACATGGTCTACGAGGCCCAGGACCGCGTGCAGCAGGGCCTGAACTTCGCCATCGTGGACGAGGTGGACTCCATCCTGATCGACGAAGCCCGCACACCGCTCATCATCAGCGGCCAGGCCGAAGACCACACGGCGATGTACATCGCCATGAACAAGGTGGTGCCTCTGCTGGTGCGCCAGGAGGGCGAGGCAGACCCCCGCACGGGTGAGGGCGTGACCAAGCCCGGCGACTTCACGCTGGACGAAAAAACCCACCAGGTGTTCCTGACCGAGCAGGGCCATGAAACTGCCGAACGCATTCTGGCCTCGCATGGCCTGATCGCCGAAGGCGCGTCGGTGTACGACCCGGCCAACATCACGCTGATGCACCATCTGTATGCGGCGCTGCGGGCCAACCACCTGTACCACCGCGATCAGCACTACGTGGTGCAAAACGGCGAGATCGTCATCGTGGACGAGTTCACCGGCCGCCTGATGTCGGGCCGCCGCTGGAGCGAAGGCCTGCACCAGGCCGTGGAAGCCAAGGAAGGTGTGAACATCCAGGCCGAGAACCAGACGCTGGCCTCCATCACCTTCCAGAACTACTTCCGCCTGTACAACAAGCTTGCCGGCATGACGGGTACGGCCGACACCGAGGCCTATGAGTTCCAGGAAATCTATGGCCTGGAAACCATGGTCATCCCGCCCAACCGGCCCAGCAAGCGCGATGACCAGCTGGACCGCGTGTACAAGACCACGCGCGAAAAATACGAGGCCGCGATCAAGGACATCCGCGAATGCCACGAGCGCGGCCAGCCGGTGCTGGTGGGCACCACGTCCATCGAGAACTCCGAAATCATCGACCAGCTGCTGAACAAGGAAGGTCTGCCCCACCAGGTGCTCAATGCCAAGCAGCATGCCCGTGAGGCCGACATCGTGGCCCAGGCGGGGCGCGAGGGCATGATCACCATCGCCACCAACATGGCTGGCCGTGGTACTGACATCGTGCTGGGCGGTAACATCGAGAAGGATGTGGCGGCCATCGAGGCCGACGAGTCCCTGTCCGAGTCCGAGCGCGCCGCCAAGGTGGCCGCGCTGCGCGAGCAGTGGAAGGTGGACCACGAGAAGGTCAAGGCGTTGGGCGGCCTGCGCATCATCGCCACCGAGCGCCATGAGTCCCGCCGCATTGACAACCAGCTGCGTGGCCGTTCGGGCCGCCAGGGCGACCCCGGTTCCTCGCGCTTCTACCTGGGCCTGGATGATTCGCTCATGCGCATCTTTGCGGGCGACCGCGTCAAGGCGATCATGGACCGCCTGAAGATGCCCGATGGCGAAGCGATTGAGGCGGGCATCGTGACCCGCAGCATCGAGTCGGCCCAGCGCAAGGTGGAGGCCCGCAACTTCGACATCCGCAAGCAATTGCTGGAATACGACGATGTGGCCAACGACCAGCGCAAGGTCATCTACCAGCAGCGCAACGACATCCTGGATGCGTCTGACCTGTCGGACGTGATCGCCGCCATGCGCGAAGACTGCATGACCGATCTGGTCCGCCAGTACGTGCCTGCCGAATCGGTGGAAGAGCAGTGGGATCTGGCCGCGCTGGAGAAGGCGCTTGCAGAAGAATGGCAGGTGTCCATTGCGCTGCAGCAGGAAGTGCAGGGCGCCAATGCAATCACCGACGACGAAATCCTGGACAAGGTCTTGCAGGCCGCGCACGCTGCCTTCAATGCCAAGGTCGAGCAGGTGGGCCGCGAGAACTTCACGCAGTTCGAGCGTGTGGTGCTGCTGCAGAACTTTGACTCCAACTGGCGCGATCACCTGAGCGCACTCGACTATCTGCGCCAGGGCATTCACCTGCGCGGCTACGCGCAAAAGCAGCCCAAGCAGGAGTACAAGCGCGAGGCCTTCGAGCTGTTCCGCCAGCTCATCGACCAGGTCAAGAACGAGGTCACCAAGATTCTCATGACCGTGCAGGTGCAGTCGCAGGCGCAACTCGACCAGGCTGCGCAGGACATGGAGCAGCGCGCCGAAAGCATTGCCAACGTGACCTACACCGCACCCACCGAAACCGGCGAGGTGGAGACCACGGTGGATGCACAGACCGTGGCCCAGCAAGCGGTGCCTGAAGGCATGCGCGTGGGTCGCAATGACCCCTGCCCCTGTGGCAGCGGCAAGAAGTACAAGCAGTGCCACGGCAAACTGGCTTGATTTTCTGATCCAGACAACACGGGCTTCGGCCCGTGTTTTCGTTGGCGCGCCACGGTTTTCCGGATAATCGGCCGCAGTTTTTTGAGAAAGACCCCCATGCCCGTCAATCTAGTCGCCCCCGTTGCTGCCGATCTGCACCCCATCGCCGGTGTGCGCATCGGTGTTGCCGAAGCCGGTGTCCGCAAGGCCCACCGCAAGGACCTCACCGTGTTTCTGCTGGACGAGGGCGCCAGCGTGGCGGGCGTGTTCACCCAGAACCGCTTTTGCGCAGCGCCGGTGCAGATCAGCCGCGAGCATCTGGCCAGCGGCCAGCCCATCCGCGCCATGGTCATCAACACCGGCAACGCCAATGCGGGCACGGGGGCAGATGGCCTGGCGCGTGCGCGCTCCACCTGCATTGCGCTCGCCCGCCAGCTGAGCGTGGCGCCCGAGCAGATCCTGCCGTTCTCCACCGGTGTGATCATGGAGCCGTTGCCCAACGACCGCATCGAGGCTGGCTTGCCCGCCGCCATCGCCGATGCGCAGCCCGGCCACTGGGCGCGTGCCGCCGAGGGCATCATGACCACCGACACACTGCCCAAAGCGTTCTCTGCACAGGTGCAGATCGGTGGTGCCACGGTGTCCATCACGGGCATCAGCAAGGGCGCCGGCATGATCCGCCCCAACATGGCGACCATGCTGGGCTTCCTCGCCACCGACGCGAAGGTGGAGCAGGGGCTGATGCAGCAGCTGGCGTTCGAGCTGGCCGAGGGTTCGTTCAACCGCGTCACGGTGGACGGCGACACCTCCACCAACGACTCGTTCGTGGTGATCGCGACGAATCAGGCGCAGCACGCACCCGTCACCTCCCTGCAAAGCGCGGAAGGCAAGGCCCTGAAA